>NZ_FQXR01000016.1 GCF_900130025.1 Sporanaerobacter acetigenes DSM 13106
GAAACTATTAGAAGAATTGAACTTGGCAAAGTCATACCAAAATTTGAAACTCTAGAATTATTATCCCTTGCATATAAGCAAGATTTAAATGCTATGTTTCTAAAATATAGAATAGATGATTGTTCTTATTTTTATGAAATTAAAAATAGATTAGAAAGAAAATTTGATGGGGATGAATTTGATACATTATATATTGAACTTGAAGAATTAAACAATTGTATCAAACATATCAAAAGTCCATTTTATAAAAAACTTATAGAACAGTTAATTTTACTTACCCATGCCGTTATTTTATATAAAAATAATAATGATAATGATGAATCCCTTAATAAATTAATTGAAGCAATTAAAATAACTATTCCTGATTTCTCTCTTGATAATTATAATTCATTTATATATTCTTCTATCGAAATAAGAATACTTATGAATATAGCTTTTGTATTAAACGGATTAGGACATAAAGACAAATATCAAGAAATAATGGAATTTTGTATAAGCTCAGTAGATTCTAATGATGAAATGTATCCTAAACTGTGTCACAACTTAGCTGGAGTTTACAGAAGAAATAAAAACTTTGAAAAAGCATTGAAGTTTTCTAATATGGGAATTGATGCTTGTCAAGAAATAGGAGATTTTAATGGATTAAGTATTCTATACTATGGGAAAGGAATTGCTCAATATAAATTGAATAAAATAGAATATAAGAAATCGCTTGAAACATCCATAGTTTTATGTGAAGCATTTGGACAAGAAGAGTTAAAAGATAAAATTATAAGTAACTGTAGAGAAATTTTTGGTATTAAAATGTAAAAGGGTAGAAAATTCTTTTTATTCAACTAATCCAGTTTTGAATGCAAAAATAGCTACTTGAGTCCTATCTCTTAGAGCTAGTTTTGATAGTATTGTGCTAATATTGTTTTTTATAGTACCTTCTGAAAGAAATAGCTTTTCACTTATTTCTTTATTTGTAAGTCCTTTTGCTATTTCTTTTATCAAAGCTATCTCCTTTTCCGTAAGATTGTATTTTTCTATCTCCTTGGTATAATCTTTCTCATTAGCTACATGGGACATCATCTTGTTTGCTACCTGTGGATGAACTACTACACTTCCCTTTAATGAAGCCTTTATTCCCTCATATATTAAATCATAGGAACTATCCTTTAAAAGGTATCCTGTTGCTCCATATTTTAAGGCCTCATGAATATATTCTGTGTCGTTAAAGGTAGTTAATATTAGAATTTTTATATCTTCAAACTCTTCTTTAATGATTTTAGTTCCTAATACCCCATCACATTTCGGCATTCTAATATCCATAAGTATTACATCAACATTTGTCTTCCTGCAAAATTCCAAAGCTTCTCTACCATCTTCACACAATCCTACAACCTCAATATCCTCATAAGTAGATAAGATTATTTTAAGGCCATCCCTTATTAACTTTTCATCATCTACAATTAAAATTTTTGTCTTATCCATAACTCTCTCCTAGAATACTAAACTTTTGTCCAATTTTAATACCACTCTCAATAAAAATCCTTTATCTTTTTGGGTATCATAATCAACTTGTCCACCTAATTCATTTACCCGTTCATAAATGTTGGTAAGTCCCATACCTTTTTCCAAATTATCAGCACCTTGTCCATTATCTTTAAGGGTAAGGATTAAATCATCCTCATTAAAATTCATAAATATATTTACCTTAGTTGCTTTCCCATGACGAACGGAATTAGAAAGAAACTCCTGAACTATTCTATAAACTACAAATGATTGCCCCCCATTTAAAGGCCACTTTTCTTTTGTAAACCCTAGCTTTACATCTACTCCTGTAAGCTTACTGAATTCCTTTGTTAAATCTTCAATAGCTATTATACTTTCATATTTTTCAAACTCCCTAGGTTTTAATTCCCTTAAAGCAGTCCTTATTTCATTTAACCCATCCTTAGCAAACCCACTTAAATTTTTTGCCATATCAGAAGCCATGTTTCCATCTTCTTGGGCAATTTTCTCTATAGCCCCTAATTGTATTATTATAGTAGATAAACTATGTCCCACACTATCATGAATTTCTCTAGATATTCTATTTCTCTCCCTAAGTATAGCTAGTTCTTTTATAGAGTTTGTATAGATTTCTAATTCGCTATTTGCCTTTCTTAATTGTTCTTCAGAAATTCTCAATTTATCATATAGTTCTTCAGTTTTTATCAATCTATCATTTTTATCTTTTACGTAATTTGATAATATGGCCAAAGTAATAAGAGATGCTACATTTAAAGTAATTTCATTAATATTTAAATTTCTGCTCATTAGCCCTGTAGTAAGCATAGCTAGTCCAATAGATATGTATGATAACTTTCCTTTTAGGAGAAAAACTCCATCAATTATTCCTATGCACATATAAGAAAAAACTAATCCACCATAATTTTTATAACAAAAATAAGACACAATCCATTCTAACATCAAAGATATAAATATTATATATTTTTTATCCTTAAAAATAAAAAATCTAATTTGATTATTTATGATAAATATAAGTACCGAAATAACAGTATAAACATCTACATTTTCTTTATATCCTACAATGCTAAATATCAAAGTGGCCAATATAAAATATCTAATGATTATTAATTTTTTATTATTCATAATTTCACCTATTTATTATTTATAACACATATTATAGCACATTGTAAGCTTTTGATAACTACTAGTATGCTTGTCCTGAATTTATAAAACTGTAACCTGTCATATATGTTATAATAGTGATTATTGCACAATTTATATTAAAGGGGGTCTTAATTTGACTTTTAAAATTGGTAAAACTTACTTTGGATTTAATTTAGTAGATGAGTATGAAATAAAAGAAATACAGTCAATTGCAAGAATTTTTGAGCATGAAAAATCAGGTGCACAATTGCTCCATTTAGAAAATAATGATGACAACAAAGTTTTTTCAATTGGATTTAGAACTCCACCATCAGATAGTACAGGGGTTCCTCATATAATAGAACACAGCGTTCTATCTGGTTCTAAAAAGTACAAAACCAAAGAACCTTTCATGGACATGTTAAAAGGTTCATTACAAACCTTTATCAATGCTATGACCTTTGCAGACAAGACAATATATCCTATAGCAAGTAGAAACGAAAAGGATTTCTTCAACTTGATGGATGTCTATTTAGATGCGGTTTTTTATCCTAGTATATATGAAAAGCCTGAAATATTTATGCAAGAAGGTTGGCATCATGAATTGTTTGAAAATGAAGATGATATAGAATATAAAGGTGTTGTTTATAATGAAATGAAAGGCGCCTATTCATCTCCTGAGGCAATTCTAGAAGAAAATATAAGTAAATCACTTTATCCAGATACTTGTTATAGATATTCTTCCGGTGGAAACCCTGATGTTATTCCAGAACTTAGCTATGAAGCTTTTTTAGCTTTTCATAAAAAATTCTATCATCCTTCCAATAGCTACATATATCTATATGGAAATGGAGATATACAAAAACAACTTAAATTTATAGACGAAAACTATCTATCAAAATTTGATAAAATAGAAGTAGATTCCCATATTCATCCTCAAAAACCTTTTACATCTAGAAACGAAATAGTAGACTACTACCCCATTTCAAGTGATGAAAATGAAGAAAATCGTACTTATTTAAGTTTAAACTTCGTATTGGGAGAAAAAACAGATTCAGAAACCTATTTAATGAGCAATATATTGAGTCAATTGTTAATAGAATCTCAAGCTGCTCCCCTTAAAAAAGCATTGATCGATGCTGGAATAGGAGAAGATATATTCCCAATAATCACAGATGGTGTACAACTAGGTTTTGGCATTGTTGCAAAAAACACATCCTTAGATAAAAAAGAAGAATTTGAAAAAATAGTTTTTGATACTTTGAACAAATTGGTTAAGGAAGGCATCGATAAAAAACTAATTCAAGCTTGTATAAATATAATTGAATACAATCTACGAGAAGCTGAAAATTTCGCAACTAAAGGCCTTATATATAATATACAGTCCTTGGATAGCTGGTTGTATGATAGTAGCCCTACAACTCACCTACAATATGATGAAACCATAAATAAAATAAGAGCTACTATAGATAATGGTTACTTTGAAAATTTTATTGAAGAAAAAATCATAAACAACCTCCATAGTTCTATAGTCATCATAGAACCTAAAAAAGGATTGGGAGAAGAAAAAATTGAGAAAACAAAAGAAAAACTAGCTGATTATAAAAAATCTCTTACTGAAAAAGATATAGAGAAATTAATTGCACAAAATGAAAAACTTAAAACAATCCAATTGTCAGATGATACTGAAGAAACCAAAGCTACAATCCCAAAACTTTCAATATCTGATGTAGAACCTAAAGCTTTAATTATTCCTCAGGAAATAATCAAAGATGAAAACTACACTATACTTTATCATGATATCTTCACTAGTAAGATTGCCTATGTGGACTTTTATTTTGATATATCTATGATTGATGAGGAATTGATTCCATATACAAATGTATTAGCTTGGATTTTAGGAAAGATGGATACAGAAAGCATGACTTATTCTGAACTTTCAAATGAAATCTATGTAAATACTGGTGGAATCAATTTCAATGTAAATGCCTACGGGAAAAATAAAAATAGTGAAGTTTTCCATCCTAAATTTATCATAAGTGGCAAGGCTATAGGGAACAATATAGCTAAACTATTAGAACTTACAAATACATTGATTACAGAAAGTAAATTAGAAGATAAAAAACGAGTTAAAGAACTACTTCAACAGTTGAAATCAAGAATAGAAATGATCATATTTGATATGGGACATTCTGTAGCTTCTGTAAGAGTTGGTTCCTACTTCTCACCAATTATGAGATATATGGACAAGATAAATGGGCTAGATTTCTACTGGTTCCTTTCAGATATCCTAGAAAACTTTGATGAAAATTGTGAAGAAATCATGTCCAATCTTGATGAAGTATACAAAAAGATCTTTAATATAAATAATTTAATTGTATCCTTTACTGGAGATAAGGAAGATTTCGCTATTGTCAAAGATAATCTAAAAGTTGTAACAAAAGAACTCAATAAAGAAGAAATAAAAAATAAAGAATTTAATTTTTCTGAAGAAAAATTAAATGAAGGAATACTTTCTGCCGGCAATGTTCAATATGTGTCAAAGGGTTACAATTTCAAAAAACTTGGCTACAACTACAATGGCAGTATGATTGTCCTAGCTACTATACTAAATGGCGATTATCTTCACAATAGGATAAGAGCAAGAGGTGGAGCTTATGGTGCAGGTATATCCTTTGATAGCGCTGGCCATGTAATTACTTACTCCTATAGAGATCCTAATCTTAAGGAAACTATAGAGGCTTATGACAATATGGCAGATTATATTAAGAACTTAAGTCTAGATGATTCCGATTTAACAACATTCATCATAGGAACTATAAGTCGTCTAGATCCAGCTTTGACTCCTCACATGAAGGGTCAAATAGCAACTGTCAGATATATTTCTAATATAAGTCAAGGAGAAGTACAAAAAACAAGAGATGAAGTATTAAACACAAAACTTGAAGATATAAGGGCTCTATCACCTATTCTTGAAGATACAATGAAACAAGATTATCTATGCGTACTAGGCAATGAACATAAGATAAGAGAAAATAAAGAAGTATTTAACAATATTGTTAAATTGAAAAAATAATAAGAAAAGCGGGAGACCACAGGTCTCCCCTACATAGTTTCTATAGATATATTAAATGCCTTATTCCATGCAAATATATTTGCTATGACTAATATAAGTATATAGATATATCTTCCATAGTCAATTTTTGTAGCCCCATAGTGAACCCCAGCCAAAGCCGCTATAACTAAAAACAATGGTATAACAATAAATCCCTGACTCTGACTTACAACTTCAAAAGGTTCAGAAAAAGGTAAAGTCTTTTTCATGCATTTAAAGCAAATCACGATAAATAGTATTATATTTAAAAATGCTATGATCAAATCTAAGGCTATTTTTCCTTTAAATATAATCATGAATACTATACTTTCGAAAACATACATAGGAAGTAAAAGATTAATAACAAAAGCTTTTAAAGTACCTTTAAATATATCTTTTGCCTCAGTAAAAGGCAGAAACTTATAAATCCAAGCACCTTTATACTTATCTGAATAACCTATGACCATAAGTATGGTTGGTATCATAAGGACAACAAAATATATATTAAAGTACATCTTGCTATTGGCTATATTTGCCCATCCTTCATCTTTTGCCATTGACAACAAAAATATAAAGGGAAAAACCAAAGAAATTCCCAATGAAGGATAGGTTTTAAGCTTAAAATTTCTTTCTTTTTTCATCATATTGGTAGCAAATCTAAAAAACGTTCTTTCTTCTTTAGTTCTACAAAATATATTTGATAAATAGAAATTTAATCCTCTATCCCTAACTTTCACATTTCCACTGCTATTGTTCAATTTCTGCAAATTACTTTCAAATGAAGGTGTAAGCTTTACATATATTATTATGGATAGTATAGGAACTATCAAAGCTAATGCTGAAAACAATATCATAGAAGAACTATGATTTATACCTACTATCAACTCAAAAGGACCTCCAAACCACATAGATGGAATTAAGTACTGCCACCACTTGGGAACAAAATCAATATTCATAACATCACTAAAATTAAATAACCTTCCTATAAGTTGATAACCTACAGATAGTGCTATGGACAATATTATTTGTACATAGTTGATAATATCTTTAAGCTTTTCACCATCAAAAAACTTAAGTATCAACAAGTACAATAAAGCAGTTAAGGCTACTATCAACAAATCCATAAGAATTATTTCCAATAAAAATATTATAAAAAATAAAAATCCATGTCTAAATAGTGATACAAGAAGTGCTGGTCCTGTAAAAGAAAATGTTATATAAAACATATATATCAATATATGCACAATCTTTGCCGCACTTAGGGTTTTCCCATCTACTGGCTTTGACAAAATGATGTCTTTGTCTCTTAAATCTAATAGTACAGATGAAAAATCTGAAATCAAAATAGTCATCATCATAAACATCAATATTCCAAATAGAAAACTCATTTGAAATAGATAATTTTCTTTCATAATAACAAAAGGAACTAACATCAATCCTAGCAATATATAAAACCACAGAGATTTTACAATGCTATTTCCTTCTTCACTCTTCTTTTTAGAAGTATTATTTTTCATTACTGTAGGAACTCTTCTTTCATCTAACATAAGCTTAACTTGAAGTATTTTTCTCATAATACAATAGTCTACTCCAAATTTTTCAAATATGGGTTTAAACTTATCTAGGAATTTTAGTATCTTAAAGTCTTTCATATTTCCACCTCTTGAACTACGGATACAATTTCTTCTGCAATTTCTTTGTGTTCATTGAATCCAGTAAGTTCGTTAAATATTCCTTCCAATGAACCTTCCATAGACTTTTCTTTTAGTTCATCAAAGCTCCCATCTGCAACAACTTGTCCATCATTTATAAGGACTATTCTACTACTTATCTTTTCAACTACCTCCATTATATGAGAAGAATAAAATATGGTTTTCCCTTTAGAAGCCAATTCTGCCAATACTTCTTTGAAAACCATAACACTATTTGCATCCATACCGCTCAAAGGTTCATCTAAAAATAGTATATCTGGATTGTTCAATAAACTTGATATTATGACTACCTTTTGTCGCATACCCTTTGAGTAAGAAGAAATTCTTGAATTATATACATCTTTTAGACTGAACAATTCCATTAGTTTCTCTGCCTTTTTATCAGCTACATCTATGTCAAGGCCATAAAGTTCTCCTATGAAAGTTAAATATTCTCTTCCTGTTAAATTGTCATATATATCTGCTATTTCAGGAACATAGCCTATTTTTTTCTTGTATTCTACATTCCCGCTTGATATATTTTGTCCAAATATTTTTACTTCCCCTGTATATTGTTCAATAAGCCCTAGCATTATCTTAACTGTAGTACTTTTCCCAGCACCATTTGGCCCAATATATCCTATGATTTGTCCACTATAAACATCTAAATCTATTCCCTTTAACACCTTTTTAGTACCAAAACTTTTTTTTAATCCTCTTATTGTTATTATTGGTTCATTATATGCTCCCATATATTCACTCCTTCATATTTGTTATGATACAATTTTATCACAAAAATATGTTGAAGGAAAATCCTTCACATTAATCTTTCTTTTTTACTCCAAAAAACCAATTATTTATATCTTCTTCATATTTTCTTTCTGCTAACTCTTCGCATACATCAATAAAGTCCCTCGTCGTAGCAATGGAAAATTTATATTTTTCGTAATAAGTGTTTAAAATATTATAAAATTTATCCTTCCCTAAATCTTTTTCAATTTCATGTAAAAACATAGCTCCTTTGAGCAATAAACCAGTATACTCATTCCCATCTTCTATCATATAAGTTGGCATCAAAATCAATTCTTTTTTACCACTATCGCCAATCCTATTTTTATAGATATCAACAATTTCATCATAGTATTTCTCCCCTTGCTCCTCTCCATAGACTTCATCATAGAAAAGTTTCTCTGCATATATGGCAAAGGATTCATCCAACCAAGCCTCATATATCTGGTTATTCCCTACCACTCCATACCACCATTGATGAGCTACTTCATGAATAATTGTAGTTTCAAGACTTTTATCATTTAATTTGTTACTCTTCCACACAAACACCATTCCAGGATACTCCATACCAGTTGCATCAGCAGTTACAACAGATAATACCTCATAAGGATACTTTCCGAATATTTTATTGTAGACCTCTACAGATTTATATGCTAATTCTGCTGCCTCAGTATTAATTGTCTCACTATTTGGCAATAGATAATTCTTGACCAATACTCCATCTATAACCTTTTCTTGAATAATAAAATCCTGACTCGCGGCCCAAGCAAAATCCCTCATAAGTTTTGCTTCCACATTCCAAACTTTACTTTCTCCCTGAACTTCTTCCGAAAGAATTTTCCCAGAACAAGCTATAATATAATCTTTTGGTGCCTTAATAGTAACACTATAGTTGCTAATATCACTGTAAAAAGGGTCTCCCATGGAGTAATACGAATCAATATTCCACTTTCTGCTATCATATACTGCTGCAATGGGATAGCCGTTTCCTATTTGAAACGTGTTGTCTCCATAACCAAAGCGTTCTTCTGCATTAGGAAGTATAACTTCATATTCCATGTAAATTTCTACAGATTTTCCAGGAACAAGAGCTGATTTCATAGGTATTTTCAATAATGTGCTGTCATCACCAAGTATTGAGTATTTAATCTTTTTACCTTCCACCATGACTTTTGTAACGTTAATTAAGCCTGAATTAAAACCTCCGATATAGGAATCTGAAGAATAAGGTGTTGTACTATCTTCCTTGAATGCATTGGGATAAATGTGGAAGTATATTTCACTTAAAGATACATCTTCATTATTTATATACTTAACCGATTGCTTGCCTATGTACTTTTTCTGTATTGGATCAAACTCTATATAAATTTTATACTCATTTGGTGTCTTAATATCTAAAACATTTCGATTATATTTCTCTTCTGAAAGGTAACTTTCCCAATCCGCCTTGCTTGAAAAGTCTGTTTGTCCTATCTTCTCTTTCGGAGTATCTATTCCTCCTGTTGTAGATGTAGTTCCACCTTCCTTTGTATCACAGCCAATCATTGAAAATATTATAAGGATAATCATAACAATCAATAAAAACCTTTTAATTTTACTCATTATCTTTTCACCTCCAATTATGCCTTTCCAACAATTACAGCAAACTTTAAAAGACTATCGTCAACTGTTTCATAAAACTTTACTTCCATCATCCATGAATCACCATCCTATCATACAAATTATTCTTTCAACATATTTAGAAACTTTATCTTCCTTTGCTGAAGAATTCTCTCATAACAAACTATACAATAATGCTTACCCCTAGAAACTCAAGCTTTTCACTATAAGGAGAATCCTTCAGGTATTGATTTTCTCAATTAATACTTATATATCTTCATCATGAGCTTTTAATAAATGCTAGTATCAAACTAAATTCAGTCCCATTTATTTCGCATTTGATATTTCCCTTAATTTGTCTAACTAATTCATCTACAACAGCCAACCCTATACCACTAGAACTTTTACTTCTTGCCGAATCACTTTTATAAAACAAATCAAAGATTCTATTTGAATCAATCTTATCACTGATGTCAAATCCATTTTTAAATTCTAATATGATTTCATTGTTTACTTTTGACATTGCTATTGCCGCACTATCTCTAGCATGTTCTAAGATATTTTTAATGATATTTTGTATAATTCTAATCAAAGCTATTTCATTTGAAACAATAGAATAATCTTCATCTTCATTGAATTCAATTGATAAATCAATGTTTTCTTTTTCAAATTCTTCATAGTATTGAAAAATTGTATTAACTAAAATTTTCTTTAAATCACATGTTTCTAATTCTAAATGAAATGTTTGATTTTGAAGTTTTGAATATATAAACAAATTCTCAATCATGTAATTTAAGACATTTACCCTATCTTGTAATATATCCGTATAATAATCCTTTTTGTTCAAATCATCGCTTACTTTTAGCAATTGAATATAGCCATCTAACGAAGTTAATGGCGTTCTTATATCATGAGATAAGCTTGTTAAAGTGTTTTTTAAATAAATATCTTTATTTACATATTCCTTTTTTAAATTCTTTGATTGATTGATCAATTCATTAATTTCTCTAGCTAATTTGTTTATTTCTTTATCTTTCATATTGCAAAAAATAATTTTATTTGTATCATGTGAAATAATAAATTTTAATTGTTCAGTAATAGAACGAACTTGTTTCCGATAATTATATAAATATAATATAGCAATAAATAAAATAATAATGATAATAATTAACGCAAACTTCATCCTAATACTCTCCTTATTGAATATCTCTATTATTGATGACATACATACTAATTGCCATATATATTGTCATTGAAACAACCGCTATAAGTAATGGTCTACAATCTCCCAAACTTAATCGTCCAATGTTTCCTGAATTTAAAAAGTACATTATACTTTTTTTATTTGATTTTATGAAAGCATCAACAATTTGTAGTATACCAGCAGAAACTAAAATTCCTATCAATAAACTTGCAATTTCATTTTTTAAAAGTGTAATTAAAAATATCATAAATGATCCAAATGCCACATGTAATATCCATTGATAAACAATATATTTTACCAACAATCCTAAATCCTCCACAAAAACATATCCAAACAATATCTTACTACTTACAAATATTGTTACAGTTGCTACTGCCAATAAAATTAATGAATATATCCCTACGATAATCATTTTAGACAACAATATAAATCCACGATTTGATACTTGTCCTGCAATATTTTTAATAAAACCAGAAGTATTTTCTTTACTTACAAAACCCACAACAAACACGACCAAAAACATTAATACAATTTTGCTCTGAATATTTATTTTGATTAATCCATCAATGGGAACTTTATTATCTTCGCACCACTTTGGCGAAACACTTCCTATATATATTCCCCAATTAACTTCCTCCGAAGATGATTTTAGATTTTCTAATGCAGATGGATTGTTCTTATAATACTCTATATCTGAATAAGACATATAAATGGAGGCAAACATCATTAATATCAAAAACATCAAAATAATCCATGTGGTTTTACTTTTTCTCATACGATAAAAATCCATTCTAATTAGATTGTTCATCAATATTCCCTCCCGTTAAATGAATAAAATAATCCTCTATGGAAATAGATTCTATAGAAATGCTGTTAATGGAAATATCATTCTTATATAATTCCATTGAGATTAATCCACTATCATTTAATCTTTCATAAATATTTATCGTATGATTATCTATTACCTTGTAATTGTTAAATCCTAATTTGTCTAGGACTACAATTGCTTTTTTAGGTTCTTCTATATTTATTTCAATATGATTGCAACATATTTCCTTAAGCTCAGCCTTTGATATTTCTTTTAATAGCCTTCCATCATTGATTATTCCAAACCTATCAACGATCTTTAACAATTCATCCAAAATATGACTTGAAATTATCATTGTTATCCCATACTCTTTGTTGAGTTTCAATACAATATCTCTAACATCCTTTATCCCCTGTGGATCTAATCCATTTATAGGTTCATCTAATAATAATAAATCTGGTTCTCCTACTAATGCCATGGCAATTCCTAATCTCTGTTTCATTCCTAAAGAATATTGTTTTACCTTTTTGTTTGACTCCCCTTCTAGCCCAACAATTTCTAAAATAGAACCAATATATTTAGGATCATTTATCCCTAAGCATAAACACTTTAACTTCAAGTTGTCATATGCCGTTAAATTTGAATATAGTCCAGGAGCCTCTATCAATGTACCTATTCTTGATAAAACCTTTTTCCTGCTAGCCCCACTATAATCAAATAAAGCAACGTCTCCATTGCTAGGTTTCACTAATCCTGATATAATCTTTAAAAGAGTAGTTTTTCCTGCTCCATTTTTCCCAATTAGCCCATAAATTTCGCCTTTTTTTAAATTCAGGCTTATATTATTAATGGCAAATTGATTGCTATATTTTTTTGATAAGTTTTGAACTGAAAGTAAATAATCCATTTTTTAACCTCCTTCTCTTATAATCACTTACATTATAAAAGAAAAAGTTTAATAATTCGAAAATAAAGATTAAAGAATTGTTAAAGATTTATTTGCTTAACCGAAATCCTATTCCCCAAACTGTTTCTATATATTCTTCATCTGAATACTCTTTGAATTTTTTTCTTATATTACTAATATGTACATTTACTGTTTTATCTTCTCCTTCAAAGTATTCGTCCCAAGCAAAATCATAGATATCTTGCTTTGAAAACACTCTACTGGGAAAGTTTAATAATAATTCTAAAATTTTAAATTCTTGTGGAGTTAAATCCACTTCATGATTTTCAATCATTACCTTATGCAAAGATTTATCTAGTGTCAGATTTTTATATTTCATCAATTTATTATACACTTTCTTGTTTTTATTTCTTAATTGTACAAACATTCTAGCCTTTAATTCTTCTATTTTAAAGGGCTTTGTGAGATAATCATCTGCTCCTAACATTAATACATCGACTTTGCTTTCCAATTCATCCTTCGCAGAAATAACAATGATAGAGGAGTCCGTCAAATTCTTTATTTCTGATATTAATTGTTCCCCTGAAATTCCTGGAAGCATTAAATCAAGCAAAATAATATCAAAATCATATTTCCCTAAATAAATCAAAGCTTCTGTCCCAGAAAAAGCCTGTTTACAATTATAATTATTAACTGAAAGACTTTCAAAAATATAATTATTGATATTTGTATCATCTTCTACAATAAGTATTCTTGAATCATTCTCATTAGCCATGCTACCCCCCCTTCTACCTATTCCACCTTACCAACTTTTTAGTACATTATATCATAACAAATATAATACAACCAGCAGGGACCGTTTGAGCTGAACTCTAATGTTATATGGTTTTGCGAACATTTCTTTATTCCAAAAACAAAAAAGGTAAACCCTGTTCCATCCATGTTTTCTGTGATTGAAAACAGAGGTTTACCACCTTGAAAAAGTAAGGACTATTACCTTTTTGTTATGGGGATCGTTCTTCCATTTATACTTATTGAATTAATAGATGATGTATCAATGGGCTTAGGGCTATCAAACAGAATAGCCTCATACTTTCCATCGTTAGAAAAACCAACTCCTCCTCCCCATTTAAGCTGTACACTCTCATTATTTCTATATACTCGCACATCAAAGTTCTCAGCGTCATAAGTATACTTGCTTCCTGAAAAATCTATGCCAAACGGTGTTATTACTATTTTATCAATACCAAGTCCATCAATGTCCATTTGTTTATTAATCTCAATAATATCCTTTTTGGAATCAAATTCAGCCGTTACCTGCCAATTTCCATCTATTTCATCAAATTTCGTGAATTCCCCAGTAAGTGTATAGTCTTCAATATTATTAATATCAATATCATAAATATATTCTGTATATTCATAATGCTCTGGTATTCCCTCATTTTTTACAATCTTACCATTTTCATCAGCAATGCTTAGAATTCTATCGATTTTGTTGTTTTTGTCAACTGCAAAGAAAGCTCTATCAATTTCCTGTATTAACTGACCCTTTTTATCGATAAGGTAAATGTTGGAAAAGGGTTTGACTGTTGAGTCCCTCCAAACCTGTAAATGTAGTTTGCCGTCTATAATGCCCATATTAGTAATTTTGCAATAATCAATTTTAGGGAATGTCTTAATTATTTCGTTTGGCTTTAGAAGGGACATTGCTACATTCCCATTTTGAGAAACGGTAGCGCTAACACCTATATCACCATTTCTGCTTACTTGCACGATCTTAGGATTCTTATTTACTTGGGTTAAATTGATATCATATTCTTGGCCGTTATAAATTTGAGGATTAGACTGGATTTCTTCCATACTAAATGTGACTTTCCCGCTTTTTGCCAAAGCAGAACTTGGAACAGTTTTGTATAAAACAGTCCATAACCCACTGTCTTTGTCATAATAAGCATTTTCTGCTCCGCCGCCGAGAACACCACCGTCAGCTTTTGCGTTAATATAAAATTCTGATGTTTCATTAAGGCGTTTTCCTTCAATATCTTGCATTGTAATATAAGCCTTAAGTCTGTTTCCATACGCTCCAACTGCCACAACTTCCATCTTTATACCATTGTCAATACAACTTAACTCAATTGGCTGAACATAGTGCCTATCAATGGGATTTAACTGACTTAATAACTCTTGAAAACTTGAATTTGTTGCGGCAAGTACGGTTGTAGCACCTAACACCACAATTACCGCCGTCACCAATATAAATCTTGCACTTACTTTTTTGGTACTTTTCATTTCAAAAAAATCCTTCCTTTCAATACTAACAGGTGATACAATGTGCTCCTTTACACTTTTACCGTGCAAGTATAGCTTTTTTTCAAATTCATTCACTATAAGACATCCCCTTCCAATAAATTTTTTAATTCGCCCAATGCAATTTTAGTTTTGTACCTCACGGTTGAAACAGGTTGATGGAGTGTTTTTGCCACTTCAGCATAGGTCATATCATTGTAAAAGCGCAATGTTATATATGGTGTATGCTTTGGATTTAATTTACATATTGCATCCATTATTTCAAGGTCATCTGTTGGCATATCATAAAACGCATTTATATTATCGTTGAGTTCCTCGGTATATCTTTTCTTTTTTAAGGAATTCTTACACTCATTGATAACAATACGCGTCAGCCAAGTTTTAAAATATTGCTTGTGTTTTAATTTGTTAAATGATTGATAGGCAGATAACACCGCTTCCGAAACGGCGTCCTTAGCATCCTCGCCGTTGTGCAAATAACCGATTGCGACCAAATACAACGATTTATCTATCTTTCTGTATTCCTGTTCAAAAAGTTCCTGTGAACACTTCTCCTCTTTTACATCTTGCAAACACTTCTCCTCCTTTACAAATTGATTTTGTAAAGCCTTTACACTTATTAGACAATTTAGAAATGAAAAAAGGCAAGAATTCATAAAAAATAAGGATACAAGGCAAAAACAAATTTGTTTCTACTTTGTACCCTTTGATTGATTAATCAGCTCATTAATTTCTCTAGTTAATTTGTTTATTTTTTATCTTTCATATTGCAAAAAATAATTTTATTTGTATCATGTGAAATAATAAATTTTTCTTTATTTATCAATATAATACTTGCTGAAACTAATATAATTGACAATAACACATTTGTTCCCAATAGTCTTTCTCCAAGAAAGATGTAAGAAAGAAATACGCCAAATATAGGTATGCTGAACTTATATATACTAATCTTACCAACACCATTGTATTTAAGCAAAATTGTCCACATGGAAAATGCTGCTGCAGATATAAATGCTAAATATAGAAGCAATCCATAGCCTTCTGGAGTAGAAACAAGTCCCCTTTCTCCTCCTAAAAGTCCTGCCACTATTAAAAATAAAGAACCTATAAATAATTGATATCCTGATACGACAAAAGGATCCATATCTTTTGCAATTTTTTTAGTATATATCCCTCCCAATGCTCCCATTAAACTTGAAATTATAACAAATCCATCTCCTGTAAAAGTAAATCCTCCATGAATACCATTGCCACTCATATTTACAATGGATACCCCTATAAATCCCAACACTACCCCTATTATTTTCCTTATATCCAATTTATCTTCCTCATAAAAGAAATGCGCCAATATAACAGCAAAAAATGTGCTAGTACTAGCTAGTATAGACCCTTTTGTTCCACTGGTATTTGAAAGTCCGATATAAAAAAAAGTATATTGTATTGCAGTTTGTATTAGACCCAGTAAAACTAATTTACGTAGATCTGAATTTTTCACTTTCAGTGTCCTCTTTGTCCCTAGACAAAATAAAAATATCATCATAGAAGATAAGAAAAATCTAAATCCTGCAAATATTATTTTTGCAAAAGTATCATCATCACCTATAGAAAATAACTTGTACCCTATTTTGATAGAAGGAAAAGCACTTCCCCACAACAAGCAGCTTAGAAGTGCTAATAAAACTATTATATAATTTTTAGTAAATATGTTTTCTCCCTTATCTCTCATACTCGCCTCTCTCCCTACCTCATATTCATCATAATTCAATTGTATCACAAAAATATTTTGCTGTCCCTACTATCACATGCTATTTTAAGATACTTCTACATCTTCAAACTGGCTATTGTAAAGTGAATAATAAAATCCACCCTTTGCTAGAAGTTCTTCATGATTACCCTGTTCTACTATATCTCCATCCTTCATGACTAATATCAAATCTGCATCTCTTATAGTTGAAAGTCTATGAGCAATGATAAAAGCTGTTTTCCCTTTCATAAGATTTGCCATAGCCTTCTGTATAAGTATTTCAGTTCTAGTATCCACTGAAGATGTAGCTTCATCTAATATAAGCACCTTTGGATTGGATAAAATTGCCCTTGCTATAGTAAGAAGCTGTTTCTGTCCTTGGGATATATTGTTTGCCTCTTCGTTTATAACCATATCATATCCATCTGGTAAAGTGGTTATAAATCTATGAGCATGAGCTAATTTTGCTGCTCTTATTACTTCTTCATCTGTCGCATCTAGCCTTCCATATCTTATATTTTCCATTATAGTACCACTGAAAAGCCATGTATCCTGCAAAACCATACCAAAATTACTTCTCAAATCACTTCTAGAAAAATTCACTATATCATGACCATCTAGAAGTATTCTACCACCATTTAAATCATAAAATCTCATGAGAAGTTTAACTATGGTAGTCTTTCCTGCTCCAGTAGGTCCAACGATGGCAATTTTTTGCCCCGAGCTAATGTCTTCTGAAAAATCCTTTATTATAATTTTATCTTCATTGTAACCAAATTTAACATTTTCAAAAGTTACTCTTCCCTCTACTTCTTTCAGTTTAATAGGTGTTTGAGATTCTGTAGCTTCCTCTTCTTCACCTAAAAATTCAAATACCCTTTCAGCAGCGGCCATAGTAGATTGCAATACATTACTTATTTGAGCCACTTGAGTTATTGGCTGAGTAAAGCTTCTTATATACTGAATAAAGGAAAGTATATCTCCTACCTCTATGGTCTTTTTAATAGCAAGCCATCCACCTAATATTGAAACTGCAACATAACCTAAATTCCCAACAAAAGTCATGATAGGCATCATTAAACCTGATAAAAACTGAGCTTTCCAAGCAGAATCATAAAGTTCATTATTAATATCTTCAAATTCAGAAATTACTTGTTCCTTAGCATTGAAAGCTTTCATTATATTGTGTCCACCATATACTTCCTCTATATGTCCATTAACTTCCCCAAGGGACTTTTGCTGTGCCTTGAAATATCTTTGACTTCTCTTAACTACTCCCATTACTACAATCATTGATATAGGTAATATCAAAAGTGCAACAATAGTCATCTGCCAAGATATAGACAACATCATAATGAGTACACCTACTAATGTAGTAGCTGATGTTATTATCTGGCTTAAACTTTGATTTAATGATTGACTTACTGTATCCACATCATTAGTAACTCTAGATAGCACTTCTCCATGACTTACTTTATCAAAATATTTAAGAGGTAGTCTATTTACCTTTTGTGATATTTCTTTTCTTAATTTGTAAGATACCTTTTGAGAAACCCCAGTCACTATAAAACCTTGTATATAAGAAAACAATGCAGACAATAGATATAATCCTATTAAAGTTAAGATTATATTTTTTATATAGGAAAAGTCAATTCCTTCACCGCCAGATACTTTTGATATCAATCCTTCAAATATCTTAGTTGTTGCCTTTCCAAGTATTTTAGGCCCTACTATTGAGAAAATAGTACTTCCTATAGCAAATATTATTACTATGATTAGTTTCACTTTATATGGTTTTAAATAGTTGAGAAGCTTAGAGAAGGTTCCTTTAAAATCCTTTGGCTTTTCAAACTTTCCAGCCATAGGTCCATGACCCTTTGGTCCCGGTCCCATTGGTCTTCTATTTGTATTGTTATCTTTACTCATATGCAAGTTCCTCCTCCGATAGCTGTGATAAGGCAATTTGCTTATAAACTTCACATTTTGTTAACAATTCCCTATGAGTCCCTATTCCTACTATTTTCCCTTCATCTAAAACAATAATCTTCTCTGCATTCTTTATCGTATTTATTCTCTGAGCTACTATGAGCATTGTTCTATTTTTAATCTCCGTATTAATCGCCTTTCTAAGTTCAGCATCTGTCTTAAAATCAAGAGCTGAAAAACTATCATCAAATATTAATACCTTTGGTTTCTTAGCCAATGCCCTTGCAATGGAAAGCCTTTGTTTTTGACCTCCAGATACATTGGTTCCACCTTGGGCTACCTCAGATAATATTCCTTTTTCCTTTTCCTCAACAAATTCTTTAGCTTGAGCTATTTCTATAGCTTTTAGTACATCCTCATTACTTACTTCGGAATTTTTCCCATATTTTAAATTGCTTTCTATAGTTCCAGTAAATAATACTCCCTTTTGAGGAACATATCCTATTTGTTCTCTAACATCATGAAGAGTCATATCTCTAATATCTACCCCATCAAGAAGAATCACTCCACTTGTAGCATCATAAAATCTAGGGATTAAATTGATCAGTGTAGATTTACCACTTCCTGTACTTCCTATAAAGGCAGTAGTCTCTCCAGGTTTTGCAGTAAAGGATATATCTTTAAGAACATATTCTTCTGCTCCTGGATATTTAAAGCAAACATTTTTAAATTCTATTGACCCTTCTATATCATCATTTAATTGTTTTGGACTTTCAGGATCTTTAATTGTAATCTCTTCATCTAATACTTCACCTATTCTCTGAGCTGATACTGAAGCCCTTGGAAGTATCAATGAAACTGCAGATATCATAAGGAAAGACATAATTATCTGCATTGCATATTGCATAAATGCCATCATATCTCCAACCTGTATATTAGCTTTATCTATTTCATGAGCTCCCACCCATATTATTAAAAGCATTATACCATTCATTATAAGCATCATGGTTGGCATCATTACAGTCATTATCCTCGAAACAAATAAATGGGTTTTAGTTAAATCCTTGTTTGCATTATCAAACTTCTCTTCTTCAGTTTGCTGTGTGTTAAAAGCCCTTATTACCATCATTCCATTAAGAGATTCCCTCATTACTAGATTTACCTTATCAACAAACTTTTGAACCTTTTTGAACTTTGGCATGGCAACAGCAAAAAGAGTTCCCACAAGTATAAGTATAGCTACAACTCCAACTCCTACTATCCAAGCCATAGAGGTATTTGTATTAAGAGCTCTTATTACTCCACCAACTCCAAGTATTGGAGCATAAAATACTAGCCTCAATAACAACATCACAAACAATTGCACTTGTTGTATATCATTGGTACTTCTAGTTATAAGAGATGCAGTTGAAAAATTGTCAAACTCTGCATCTGAAAAAGATGTAACCTTTTTAAACACCTTATCCCTTAGATTTCTACCAAGAGAAGCAGAAACTCTCGCACCTAAAAATCCTACAATTACAGAAGCAATCATTCCCAATAAGGCAATAAGTAACATTATTCCACCAGTAGATAGAATATAATTAGACTGAATGTTGTTCATATCTATTCCTACAGCCTCATATTCAAGCTTTATATAATTTATAGCAGATTGGATTACTATTGATTGAGGAATATCCTTAAACTGCTTATCCATTTCAGCTTTTAACATATCCAATTGCTCTTTAGGTAAACTTTTAAGTGCCATAAAAGGATCTGTTCCTTCAGGCAAATTTGGCATAGCTTGTTTAAGTGCACCTTTTTCTACACCATATTTACTAAGTATGGCTTTTCCCAAAAAGGAATTTATCTTCTCAATATCTTCTTCGTTTGAAGTATCAAGTATATATAAACTTTCATTTTCTAATGCCTTATACTTCTTTAAATAGTTATTATATTCTTCTTTAGTTAAATTCTCTTTGCTTATTAGTTTATAATTTCTATCAACCAATTTATTTTCTTCTTCAGTTAAAAATATCTTTAACTTATCCATTTCACTAACTCTAATTACATCAGGTACAGCTCTTTCAATACCCTTTTGCTGTATTCCTACATTGACTATATTTGACATATAATCAGGAAGAGCAAGGTCTGTCATAGCCTGAGCTAAAAGCAGAACTATTATTATAATTATAAATATGCTAAATGGTTTAAGCTCCTTTATTATCTTGAACATAAATTTCCTCCCTACGATATCTAAATTTCGCCATTCTCTTCAAGCACATTGTTGAGATTGTCTCTCATTTGCATGAATAATCTTCTAAGAATTATCTTTTCTTCTGCTGTAATATTTGCAAAACATTCGTCTTGAACTTTATCCATTACTTTAATAGCCTCATCACACAATTTTCTTCCTTTTTCAGTTATATACACTCTAGTTATCCTCTGATCCAATTCATCTTTCCTGCGTTCTACTATGCCTTCCTTCTCCATTCTTTTCAACATTACTGTTATAGTAGAAGGCTTTATTTGCAGTTTTTCTGCCAATTCACTCTGGCTCTGACCACCTTCTTTGTTTAAGATAAAAAGCATAGGTGGTTGACCAGGATAAATCCCCACCTCCTCAAGAAGTACATGAGTACGATAATAATGAAGTCTCAGTATTTCTAAAAATATAAAGTATAGTGAATCCTTATCTAGCTCTTTCATATTTTACCTCCAATTTATGTTTAGCCTACTAAGTATAAAATAAATGATACTACTATTATATAGCAGAGTCAATATATAGTTATAATTTTATTTATTCATATATATTCCATTAGTCTGCTAAGTGGTTTCTATTAAAAATGCGACAGCGAGTCTACTTGTCCCTTCTGTCATATTTCCAATAGCTTTTCTTGGGAAAAGTTGATTCCAATTGCTCCTAAAGGTGCTGTAATCAATATTGACAATACTGCTATAGCTAAAATAACATCTCCTGATTCTACTCCCAATGTCAATGGGACTGCTCCCATAGCAGCCTGTACAGTTGCTTTGGGGATATATGCAATAACACAAAATAATCTTTCTTTCCAATTTAAATCTGTACCTATTAGAGAAATCAATACTCCTATGCTTCTTCCTATTAGTCCAATGAATATAACTATAATACCTACCATTCCTGCCTCAAGGGCTACTCCAATATTTACCTGAGCACCTACTAGTACAAACAACAATATTTCTGCAAAAACCCATATTTTATTGAACTTTGCTGCTAATCTTTCACCTAAATCTGGCATTTTTTCTACTATTATAAAGCCTATAGTCATGACTCCTAACAGAGATGCTATCTCTATCTTAGTCTTTAACAAATTTTCAAACTCAGTAAGTAAAATGGATACTCCAAGTATCAATAAGACCTTTTTAGTATCTCGTATATGATACTTGCTAAAAATTTTCACCATTGTAATTCCAATGACAATCCCAGATCCAATTCCTAACAGTATTGATAATGGAATGTTTAACAATTGTACTCCAATATTTACATGAGCCCCACTGTATAGTCCTAGAAAAGCGCTAAATATAGTAATGGCAAACACATCATCTATAGAAGCTCCCGCCAAGATTAAAGTTGGTATACCTTTGTTTGTCCCTATATTATTTTCAATCAAATTTAGCATAGATGGTACTACAACAGCAGGAGAAACTGCTGCAATTATAAATCCTAACATTCCTCCTTGAACAAAAGAAAAATCTAAAAATTTTGTTGATGCAAAAGCAATAAAAAACCCTTCTATTAATCCTGGTATACAACTCATTTTTAATGCGCTATTCCCAACTTTTTTCAAATCAGCCTTATTGATTCCAAGTCCTGCCCTTAATAGAATAATAATTAAAGCAATTTTTCTTAAATCTCCCGATATATTAATCATATCCGCTTGAAGCAAGTTCAAACCATAAGGGCCTATAATCACTCCTAACATAAGCATTCCCAACAATCCTGGCAGCTTAAATTTTTCAAATAATTTATTTGCTGGTAATCCTAATAATAAAATTGCTGCTAAGCTTTTTGCCATTGAAAATTCCTCCTCAAATGTAATTATGAAAACAAAAAACTCCTACAGATAATACCATGTATTACCTGTAGGAGTCATTAGCATAATGCAGTTTTGGTGAACTCCATCACCATTATTTATTTTTCTAATGATATTATATAGTATCATAATATTCGTGTCAAGAAATCTATTTTATGTTTTTATCTTAAGCCTGTTGAGCTGTTTTAGAAAAATATAATCCCATCAACAAGAATACTGCACCAAACAACAATTGCATTAAAATTTCAAATCTCATATCTGAAAAAGAATTAACTGTCATTTCATTTACTCTAACAAAATAATAAGTTGGGAAAAACTTTGCTATCATAAGAGTCTTTTCACTTAAAAACTGTTGTGGTACCATAACTCCTGATATAAATGAAGTTCCTAAAGAAAATACAGTAGCCATTGCATTTATAACAAATTTATTCCTCGTAACATTATTAATTAAAAACGTAAAACATAGAGCGGAAAGTGAGAAAACTACTGTATTTAATACATATTTCCCAAAATTAACTTCTCCAATGTATTTACCCTTTAATACAATACTTCCTACAATAAATATTAGTGTAATCATACTCGCCATTGTCAATTGTCCCAGATACATTTCCATATTGAATTTTAAGAATTTCTTAGAAGATATTTTCATTCTGCTTTCTATATTTTCATCTTTGAAATCAGCCATTACAAGGCCTATTGCTGAAATATAAATAGCCATAATCACATAACTGGTAAAATTGTAATAATACTTAAACCAGTTGGCCACCCCTTCATTTGCCATTTTGTTTTTAGGCTTTATAAGCTCTACATTTGCTTCTTCATTTAATGCCACTTCTAAATCTTCTAAATTAAATTCTCCATTTTCATAGGTAGCATTGGCAAATGTAAGGAATTTATTGATTTGATTTTGGATTTGCATAGATTCTATTTTTCTATCATCATTATATACTTTGATAGAGTTTTCTTTATTTATAACTTTTTCATCAAAATCCTCTGGGATTATTATCACTGCATCTACTGTTTCTAAAAAAATTTGTTCCTTTATATATTCTTCATCTGGCATTGTGTCAATTATATCGTTCTTTTTTTCTAAATAATTCTTTAAACCTCTTGACAGTTCACTATTGCAATTATCAATTATTCCTATGTTTAATCTCTTTTCCATAAAACTAGTTTCTCTTTCAATAGTACCTGAACCATTTAGTATTGATAAAATAAAAAATATAAGTGTATAAGTAAGGATAACCCCCTTGTTTCTCAATGCTATTTTAGTAAAATATTTATATACTGTCATAGTTTTTCCTCCTCAAAAATATATAGGATGTAAATATTAAAGCTATGCAATAAAAGGATAAAAGAAGAATTCCTTCTCTTGCACTCTTAGTGCTTCCTAAAAGATTTATCCTATATAGATTGTTTGTAATGATAGAAATAGGATTTATTCTACTTAAAATAGGTGCATGTTTATCAATCATAATTTTTATATTAGGTCCCATCATTCCAGATAGAAATGATAAAAACAATGTAATCGCCACAGCCATTGCATTTTTTACACTTTCATTTTTCTTGTTGGACACACCTATAAATATTCCTAAATCTATGCCAAACAAATTCCCCATTAGTATCAAAATAGTGCTGTATTTTGTCTCTGTGAATAAATTTAGCCTTAAAGCATATTTTATAAAAATAAGCAATATTCCATTGGCAAATAAATTAAGTATCAGTGCAACTACAATCCCTGCCAATAAAAACTCATGTTTTTTAAGTGGAGTAACATTGATCCTTGCACCTATATTGGACATGTTGGCTTGAATTAATTTGACTATTTCGATACCGGAAAAAATCCCATAGGTTGAAACCATAGCAATCAGTGAATAAAAAATAATTATTACAGGATTTGCCTTTTGATTTCTATCTAAAATATAATCTATTGAAAAATCATATTTTTCAATAGGCCTGTTTAATTTTTTCATCTGCTTTATTTGTCCTATTATTTCCTTTATTATAGTTTGATTTATCCCAGATTCTTTTACTGCCAAATTTAAATCTTCATCTATATATCCATCGATTTCTCCATTGTCTAACTTTTCTACTATTTCATCATCAGTAATTTCGTGGATATTTATAAAATCTATTTCTTCTAATACATATAAAATAGGATTTCCACTTTCTATTCCCACATTTATAATTTCTAATTCTCTATCTAGCATTCCATTAAAAGCTGTATAAAAGAAAACTGCCATAATGAGTGGATATATTAAACTCCAAAATAAAAAGCCAAAATCCCTAAATAAGTTTTTACCTTGATATACACAGTTTCTAAATAATCTTTTCATATTAGTCCCTAAGCTCCTTTCCTGTTAACTCCAAAAATACATCATTTAATGAAGGTAATTGGCTATGAAGCTTTGTATAGGTTAAATTGTTGGCCTTTATAAAATCTAAAAGATTGGCTAAATTGTTAATGCCATTTTCAAATTTTATAATATAATCCTCTCCCTCTCTCTCTACATCAATAACATGAGGTATACTTTTCATATTTTCAATAACTTCATCTTCAATGTCTAAAAACCCAACTACTATCTTTTCAGATGTGGTTATCATGGCCTTTAGTTCTTCAATTGTCCCAGAAACTAAGCTTCTACCCTTATCCATGATTATAATTCTTTTACAGAGCATTTCTGCTTCTTCTAAATAATGAGTTGTGTATATGATGGTACTTCCTTCTTCATTCAATTTTCTTATTCCGTCTAATATAAAGTTTCTACTTTGAGCATCTACTGCAACTGTAGGCTCATCTAGAAAAATAAGCTTAGGTTTATGAACTATGCCGCAAGCAATGTTTAATCTTCTTTTTAAGCCTCCACTTAACTTTTTAGGATAAAACTTTACATAATCCTTTAAATCCACAAATTCTATAGCTTCTTCTACATATTGTTTTCTTAATTTTTTATCGTCTATATACAGTCCACAGAAATAATCTATATTTTCTTTCACTGTCAATTTTTCAAAAACCGAAACTTCCTGAGGTACTAATCCTATTTGTCTTTTTATATCATAAGAGTTAGGAGTCATTTTCTCTCCAAATACTTTTATCTCTCCTTTATCATAACTTAATAGCGATAGTATACAGTTTATAGCTGTAGTCTTTCCGCAACCATTAGGTCCTAAAAGTCCTATAATTTCCCCTTCTTCAACCTCCATATCAAAATGGTCAAGAGCAATTAAGTCTTGATATCTTTTCACTAAATTATTTACCTTAACTATCATATATATCACTCCTCGATTTCATCTTAAGATAATTATATGATTTTAAATAAATCTTTTGTAGTGTATAAAATTACAATACAATATGACATTTGTCACTGATTAAATTGTATTTCATAATAAATATCAGTATAATTAAAATATAGAATATTTAGTGAAAAACTTTAGTATTTAACAGGAGGTCTCATATGAGAAATTTTGTAGAAAAGCTTTTTATCATGTTACTTTGCTTATACAATACTTATAAAATAGAGCCAGATGCAAATTTAGTTGTTTATTTTCTCATAAGCCTAATTGTTTCGTTAGCTTTAGACTTATTGGATGATAAAAGAATAAAATCTATTATATATCTTTTATTCGTAATACTGTGTTTTTCTCATAATTTATTTGTTTTTTATTTGCCACTAATTTTATACAATATGTGCTTGGATTTTAAGATATACACTTTATTTACATTACCTTTAGTTCTAATGAACTCCTCCATAATAAACTTGCTTTCATCTATTGGAGCAGTTTACCTTTCCATCATGACAAAAAAATATAATATTATTTTAGATGAAAACAAAGTAGTTCGAGATGATTTAAAAGAAGATACCTTTTATTTAAAAAAATATAATGAACAATTGAAAATAGATAAGGAAAAGAATATACATATTGCCATACTCACTGAAAGAAATCGAATCGCAAGAGAAATTCATGATTCTATAGGTCACACCATAAGTAGCAGTATACTACAGGTAGAGGCATTGAAAGTCATTTCAACTGAAGACCATGTTGTAAAAAACTTGGATACCCTTCAGGAAACCTTGCAAAATGGAATGAATGATATCAGAAAAAGCATTCACAATCTGTACAATGAATCACTAGACTTAAAAAATCAAGTTGAAAAACTTTGTAGTAAAATACCAGCCATTGATATTGAACTCGTATATAGAATTGAAGATGAGCTTGGCTATGATTTAAAGTTCGACATCCTATCCGTAGTAAAAGAGGCTATGACCAATTGTTCCAAACATTCCAATGCCACAAAGCTGAAAATAAGTTTAATTAGTCAACCAAAGTTTTATTCTATACTAATAGAAGACAATGGAAGCCAATTTGATGAAAAAAATAAAGGCATGGGGCTTCTTTCCATGAATGAAATAGCTCATAAATATAATGGATATTTCAATTATAGATTTGACCAGGGATTTAAAATACATATGACTTTAATGAAAGGATAATGCATATGAATATTATAATTGTAGATGATGATCCACTAGTAGTGGAATCTTTAAAAATAATTATAAATGCCAACGGAATAGATATACTAGATGTAGGCTATGATGGTCTTCAAGCTGTAGAGCTTTATACTAAACATAAACCTGATTTAATTCTTATGGATATAAGAATGGAAAAACTTAATGGTATAGAAGCTGCCAAAGAAATTTTAAAAGTAGACAACAATGCCAAAATTTTATTGATCACCACTTTTCAAGATGATGAATATATAGGAGTAGCCCTTTCTCTAGGTTGTAAAGGATACATATTAAAGCAAAATATCAAAGGAATTGTTCCTGCGATAAATGCAGTCCACTCTGGAAATTTGGTTTTTGATTCAAAAATTGTATCAAATATTAAAAAATATGCTAAAAAAGATATAGACATAAATCTATCTGATAGAGAATTTGATATTTTGCTTTTAGTAGCAGAAGGATTAAATAATAAAGAAATTGCCGAAAAACTTTATTTAAGTGAAGGAACTGTTAGAAATTATGTTTCTAATATGCTTGAAAAATTATCTTTAAGAGACAGAACACAACTTGCCATATACTATTACAAAATGAAATTCGGAGTAGGAGAGGAGGAATAAAGTGAAAAAGAAAAATCAATCTGATGACCTTCAAATGGTTGTTCTGAAAACTTCTAACAACAATTATGAGATAGACTTGATAAAAAGTCTTTTAGAAGAAAATGAAATTCCATATATTTTAAAAGAACGTGGAATTGGCGGATATATCAAAATAATTAGTGGATCTTCTCTTTTTGGAACTGATATATTAGTAGAAAAGTCATCCTTTGAAAGGGCAAAAGCTATTATATACGAATTAGATTTAAATCAATAATACTGGTATCCTTATGACACAAAAGTTAATTAGAAAAGATAAGGTGACAAGGAGAACTTTCTCCTGTCACCTATTGTATTTTATCTAATATTTCTAAATCTTCAACAACATTTCCAATCCATTTTTTTGAATGAAGTCGCTTTGCCTCAAAGCCTATCTTGATTACTTCTTCTAAACAAATTATAAAAAATACATTATCAAGTGGTAATTTAAAATAAACAGCTGCTATATAACCTGCAGGAATAGCAAAACACCAAACCGTTCCAAGTTGTACCCACATAGAATAAGTTGTGTCTCCTCCACCTCTAAATACACCTACAATCATAAGCACATTGAAAAATCTAAGAGGGGCAAATACAGCCATGATCCTAAGCACAGTGATTGTAAGTTTTAAAGTATCTTTATTTATATTAAATGGCCTTGTAATTAAAGGTGCTGTAAACCATAGTATTATACCTGTTGCTAATCCTATCATTGGTACCAATATTCCTAATCTAGTTGCATATTCAATGGCTAGATCTTCTTCTCCTGCACCTATCTTATTTCCTACCATAATCGCAGCTGCTGTGGCAATACCTATACATAAAACCATAAACATATTGTTTATAGTAGTAGCTATCTGCATACTAGCTACTGCACTGATACCAATTTTAGCATATATTATTGAATATGCTGTTAAACCTAGTGACCACAACAATTCATTTATAATTACAGATGAAGATGTCCCAAAATAAATCTTAACAAATTCATAGTTAAAACTCATTATTTCCTTTATATTGCTAAAAATAGCTTTGTTGTTTTTATGAGCTGAATAGATTACATAAACCATTTCAACAGTTCTTGCTATACTTGTAGCTATTGCAGCCCCTACTACTCCCATAGCTGGAAATCCAAGGTTTCCAAATATAAGTATCCAATTTAAAAAAGCATTGGTTAATACCCCTATAAGGCTGGCAAACATTGGTGGTTTTGCTTGTCCAATACATCTTAAAAGTGTGGAATATCCTTGGGTCAAACCCGTTATTATAAAAGTTATAGAAATTATTCTTAGATATTTAACTCCTAAGTCTATAACTACAGCATCTTTAGTAAAAATATTCATTATAACTCTAGGAAATATAAATCCTAAAATAGAAAAGATTAATGCTGCTACAGTACTAAGTACAATCTCTAATCCAAACATCTTTCGTATATTTGAAACATCCTTTTTGCCCCAAAATTGTGATATAAATATACCAGCGCCAGCATTAATTCCAGATAAACATAACATGAATATGAAAAAGTATTGATTTACTAGGCCAACTGATGCAATAGAGCTTTCTCCAAGTTTTCCTATCATTAAATTATCTACCATATTTAATGATGAACTAATTAAGTTTTGTAATGTTATTGGTATAACTAATGTAAGAATTTCAAGAAAAAATTTCTTGTCTTTAAATAACTTTTTCATTTCTAACCTCCTTATCCAACAAAACAAAAAATAAAAAAGCACATGGGTTATTTTAGCTGCCCACCTGCTTTTAGATTTTATTTATTTCATCCATATTAAATTACCTCAAATATTATATATTAATATTACAAATTAGTCAAATATATAAACTTTATATATTCCTTTCTTTTCTACGATATAATAACTATAATTAATATATGAAGTCATATAAGGAGCTGGTTATGATGGACGAAATAAATATTCAAAAAATCATATTACATATTTTAGATAATTCAGTGGCAATACCTGTATTGTCGGAAAAAGAACATCCATACAACAAAGATATAATGGAGTTTTTAGAAATTCATATAGGAAAAGTTTTTAAAGATATTAATATCAAAAAAGCTTTTTTCCCCGATAAAGAAAATCGAGTTAAAAATCTTTGCATAGATATTTCAAATGACAATGACAAATTTGTAGAAAGCACTAAAAAATTTGCTCAACTCATGTACAATATAATGGTTGAAAACCCTACAATACCACCTTGCGATTTGATTTGTTGCCTTTTTAATGGAGATGGGAAAAGATACTTGGGTTTCTTTATATTGAATTATAAACCTTCTTACATACACTATGTAGATGAATCAGAAAATAAACGAATCAATCAAGTAGTTAAACAAAAAACAACATTACCAAATGAAAATCAAAAAATTGATGAATTTATAATAATAAATTTAGAAGATTTTTCAATTCTATTAAAAGAAAAAAAACATGAGATTAATGGAGAAAAAGACTATTATATATCTAAATACTTGCTAGAATCACAAGATACATTATCTGACAAGGAAAAGATAGATATTGTAAATATGGTATCGAAAAAAATAGTGAACGACTACTATGAAAATGATGTAACTAAAATGGCAGAAATAAAAAATGCTATAGTGGAAAGTGTCGAAGAAAAAGATGCTATAGATATAGACCATATTAAAACTAAAGCCTTTAACAATAATTTAGACCTTCAAAATATCTATGAAGAAGAAATAACAAAAAGAGGATTATCAGAAAAAACCATAGATATAAATGAAAATTTAAATAAAAAAATAGCCAGAACTCAAAAATTAGTAACAGACGATGGAATAGAAATAAAAATACCTGTATCTTATTTGACCAGTGACGATAAAGTCGAATTTTTAAACAACCCAGATGGAACCATATCTATTCTACTCAAAAGCATTAGAGAAATACAAGGCAAATAAAAAGCCACTAACTCATGACTGAAGTCAAGAATTAGTGGCGATTCGCCAAAACCACAATATGAATTTTTCTATGCTCTTTTTTGCTTATTAATTCATTTTTAAGAGAGAAGAGGTCTTTTCAGCCTATAAACTATCAACATAATCCTTTGCTTCTTTTAGCCCCATACCTGTAGCTTCTCTTAATCTCTTTATTGCTTCAACTTTTTTATTTTCCATAACAAGTTCTGATAATTCACTTTTCAACTCATCGCTTATATACTCCCTAGATGGTTCAGGCAATCCAAGATGCTCCATAATTCTATCTAATTTTGATTCTATCCGTTTTTGATTGCTTTCCAATGCATTAATGCTTGAACTAAGAATTATAAATAAGATTATTAAACCCATGTATAATATATTTTCCATATTTTACCTCCATAATCAGTTAATATATATCAATATTTTCCTATACCTATTGTATAAACAATTTATCATAATCAAAAGCAATCAAGTCTTTTGCATTTCCACTTGTAATTTTAACATTAACTCACTATAAGGATTTATTTCATTTTATTTTACAAAAGTAACGCAATTATAGTCGCTAGCTTTTACCATTCCATTTTTCTGATAGAAATTAATTGTTTTTTCAGTTTGATCTGTCATTAAAACAATCTGACGAATTAATTTATATCGTTCTAAAATTAGTTTTAACAAATAACTTCCAACACCTTGACTTTGATAATTTTTTAGAATTAAAATATCTTGTATATAAATAATTGTGTAACCATCACCTACTACACGAATCAGCCCGACTAATTTCTCATTATCCCAAGCAGTTAATACCTTCAGTGAATTACTAATAGCATTTTTTAGTTTTATTTTATCATCTGTATAGGCATACCATTCTACATCATTGTACAAATCCATTAATTGGTCAATCTCAGGTATGAAATCCTCTTTAATTATTATTTTGTCCATTTTTATCCTCCTCAAATTTTATTATCTAATTTGAAGAAGGTTTCTTAATTTACCCACCTTATTCACTCCTTTAAATCAATCTTGCCCTATAAATACAAATTAGGGTAATTTTTAAGCTGAATAATTCCTGCGCAATGGGATATAGTTGTAAAACTAATATCTTCTTTAGGAAAAATTTTTTTTAGTTCATCAAATACAATATATATTTCTTCATCATCCCATTCACCAGTCTTTATTTTGCACTGTTCTAGCAATGCTCTTGTTTCAAAAGCTATATCTCCAATAATGATTTCACCATCATTAAAAAGTTGCTTCTTTAATTTATTAATAAATTTTATTTTATCTTTGTCTTCTAAATGATGCATTGCATAAGTACTTATAATGTAGTCAAACTGTATATTTTCAAGTTCTTTCGGTAAACCCTTAGAAAAATCATATTGATGTAATTTAGCTGAAGGCATTTTATCTTTTGCAATTTCTAGCATTTTTCTGGAAAAATCAATGCCATATATTTCATATCCATCATCATATAGTTTTTTTGTTAATACTCCTGTACCAAATCCAATATCCAATACTTTTATCGTAGCCATCTGCCCATAAATCAAAACCCTTATTATCTAACATTAAAGAACCTCCAAATAATATAAATAATCTTTAGTTTGCTTTTTTCTACTATTACGCATTATATAACAATATTGTAGCATAAACAAGGTTGTCATTCTGAGTAAAACGAAGAATCCTATCTTTAAAACTCCTCAGATAAATCTTTCCATTCAGAATTTGCATTTTGTATTAATTCATTTTTCTTTAGTTAAATATACTCATATTCCATAATGAATCCCATATTTGTTTTCATACTATTTTCTCTAACAAGAAAATAAATTAAATGATTTTACTTACTAAATGCAATCTACAATATCCTGGCTCATAAGATATAACTCCCTCATCCCTAAAACCATTATCTAAGAACCATTTTAAATCACCATTTGGAAAAGTTCCAACTTCGTCACTAATAGCAATAATCTTCGAATATTTATCCTTTAAATATTCTTCTAAAGCTTTAAGTGGAGCAGATTTATAATCATATCTATTTGAGGAAAGATATGCACATGTCAGAAAAGCAATATCTTCAGACTTTGGGATATCATAAGGAACTATCTTAGATGGAACATATTCAACTCCACCCAAAAGCTTATCTCCCTCAACATTAATAAACCCAAAAGTATCTAAACAACAATCCTTCAAAAACGCAAACTTCTTTTGGCAGTTTTCAGAACAATTTCTTCCTGTACATGTCCCAGCAACTTCTATGTTTTTTTCTGTCAAAGGTATAATCTCACCTGTATATTTTTCTCTTCCATGTTTTATTATAAATGTCTTCTCTTCAGGATATTGATTATTTAATAGACTATCTAAAAATTTATCTGATATAGGACTAAAGTACCTATTTACACCGTTCACAACAGTCAAAGTAGGGAAAAATAATCGTTGTTTTTTTGCAATTTCAAAATTATCTTTAACATTATAAATGGTTATCTCAAAATACTTACCGTACTTTTCAAGCAATCTCAACATCTCATTGTTTATTGGGCATTGCATATCCCAATAATAAAACTCTATTTTCATATGTGTCACCTTCCTTAAACTCTTATAACTATATAATCATTACTAATAAAAGCCCCATAATACCACCAATATTTTTTGCTATCGCCTTACCTTCTTTCTTCATTGTAAAGGTTTTGATTAACAATCCTATTTCAATACATAAAATTGAGATGCTTATTATAACTTTACTAAAAATAAGGCTCGAAAAAGCGAATTCATGGCCCATTTTAATGAATTTACATTCTGTCCCTTGGTACAAAATTTTTCAACTTCACTTCTATACTTTTCCAAATATCAGATTACGCAAAAATATTAATGCATCTTCTTTATTAAATTGGTTTTCTATAAACCTTAATCTTAGCTTTTGTAAATAATAATTAAAATATTTATGTTCTTGTATCATAGAACCTGATACATACTGTCCCCTTATACCATTTGATTCTAGTTTATGATAACCTCTTAAACATTATCCTACAACACATAGCTTGTCCACTACTTATGATACGGTTCACCGTATCGGTTCTACTAGCAAAATAAATAGAATATGTTTGTTGGATGACTATAAATTTTACTTATAGCACTTTCTTCTGCCATTTACCATGTTCCTTATAATAATAGAATTCACTCATATTATCAGAGTCAAAAATATTAAACATATCTAGAAAATCAGAAGCTAGCTGATACTCAATTAAATTCTCTTTTTCTATCCAAAACACATCACCTTCTTTTGAGGATTTTAAATTTCCTTTAAATTGATTAGTCTTAAAAAACAAAACTACATATCGTTCATTTTGCTTTGTTTGAAATTGCTTTACCCCACATAAAATTGGATTTTCAATAATAAGACCCGTTTCTTCAAAAACTTCTCTCTTAACAGATTCAACGAAAGATTCCCCATGTTCAACATGTCCTCCAGGAAATGTAACTCCTGGCCAATCTGGATTTTGTCTATCCTGCACTAAAATATAATCTTTATTATATATCATACACATATTAGTAAAAATAGCTTGTTCGCTTTGCCTCATTGCTATACCTCTCTTATATATTTATTTGTTTTACATATCTTAATTCAATAGGTTTATTGGAAAAATGGCTGTACTTTTTAATATATTTATAGCTTCATCCATTAACTTAGTACCTAACCCTTTTCCCCAGTATTCCTTAAGAAAATATATTGAATAAATAGAGCCACACTCAGCCAATTGCTCATCATTATCTTTATTTGCAAATACCAAACCACAAGGCATATCATCATAAATTCCAATTAAAATAATTTCACCATTTTCAATAAATTCCTCAAACTGCTTTTGCCTTCTTTCCTTGTCTAAAAACTTATTTGGTGATAAGTATAATACCATAGAATTAAAGCAGTAGATTTATTATAAAAATAATCTACTGCTTATATTTCAACACTATTAAAAACTTATGAAATTAATTTGTTATATATTGTAAACTTCTCCTCGAGATGCAATTTCAATAATGTTTATAACTAAGTCCTTCTCATCTTTACTAAATATAATTCTATATTTACCAACTCTTAGCCTATAATCTTCAGTATTCCATTGTAGCTTTTTAACATCCCCAGACGGGAGTTGGTTTATAGCCTTAATTATTCTCAATTAAGTATTTTTATCTAGTCTTTTTAGATACTTAAGACAACCTTTTTCATATTTAATATTATATTTCATTTTTATTAATCCCTAGTTCTTTCAAAAGGTCATCTTGGTCAATAAATTCACCTTTTAATTTACTCTCTTCCAACTGAAGACGTTCTTCTTCAGTTATATATTCATGTTCTAGTTCATTTATTTCATCCCATTTATCTTGGGTCTCTTTAAATTTTAAAAACTCAGCCAAGTCAATAACTGTTTTAATATTCTCTGGCCTTAGCTCATCCTTTAATATTTTTTCAATTTTTTTTGCAAGGGTCATGATTTTCCCCTCCCTATTTATAATACTTTTTTTGAAAAAATACTAATAAAAAAATTATTCATATATATTATATCATAATTTTCTGTATATAATAATTTGTAAATACCTATTTCGATATTTGTTTCTTATATCTATTATCGTATGTAAGACCATTATCTAAATCCATTTCATAGCTATTTCCTCCATCTATCCACTTATTACAGACATCTTCCTTTCCTTCAGCCTTATAAAATTCTATAATCATAAAATATAATTTCTCATCTACTAGTTTTAAATGTTCCATGGCACATTTCTTGTATATTGGATACTTCTTTTTTAATAGGGTTTAAGAGTATGAATGGTGGTATATAAAAGTTTATATTTAATGATTATAGTACATTCCACAAGAATTGAGCTTTTACAAATGTATTTTGTGCTTTGCCTTCTCTTAAAATCGCCTCTATTGCTATATATAATATAAAGATTATGACACATTATACTGATTTAATCATAGACCTTTTCCATCTTTTTAACTTTAAATAAGACCCTTGTGGTAAAATACCTATAATAATAAAAGATATCCCCAACCCTTGTAAAAATCCTAAAAATAAATCAGGTACATTAAATAAACGTTACGACACATTCTTTAACTTTTTGTTTCATTTTCCCCAGTAAGCTCCTCAAGTTTTCACCTCCTTTGCCTTAATGGAGGTACTTTGCTAAAGAAACAACTCACCATATTGTATCATATTGTCTATTACATATAATAATAATTATGTGTAATAGGTGCGGGATGGCAAAGCCATCCCCTACATATGATAAAACCAATATTGTAGGGGCGACCTGTGGTAATCAGTTCTACTGGCAAAATGAATGGGATGTATTTAATACTTAATATAGATTAATAAAATTAAAGCATTAGGTTTTATTAAATGGAACCTAATGCTCTTATTTCAATATTTTATCTTATCCCCAATATGACAATTTCAAAAACATATTTACAATCTTTTGTAATTCAGAAAATTCTTCTTCACTTAGTACACCATAATCCCTACCATAAATATCTCTTGATTCCAAGCTCCATAAAAATGATTTAAAATTAGGATATTCTTGAATATTCTTCTTTAATAAATATATAAAATCCTCCAACTTCTGATAATTAATAGTATTATTGTTTTTTTCCTCTTCATATAAAGATAAGTCTACTATCAATTCTAGGGGTTTAGTAATTTTATATCTATAGGCATCAGTATTATTGGGTAAAAAATCACTTTTATAGTTTTCATAACTTTCACATACTATTCTATACATAGTATCTCTCCCTAAACTGTGGTAATCTTTTTATAAATTGATTTTTTTTAGATTCATATAAATCATCTCTCAATAATACCTCATTTATAATTTGATTTATTAATTCTTTATCAGCTATATCTATAAGTTCATCCATATCCTCTATGTCTTTTTGTTCTAGCCTGATTATTTTGCTTACAATTATATCTTCAGGGGACAATAAATACACATTTAAATATTTAAATTTGTTTAGCCTTATAGCTCTTTCCTTATATTTAGGTGATATTATAGTACTTTCATATTCTAACATATCAAAATCCCTTAATTGTACAAAAATCCTCCCTAATTTGGAGGGATAATTTAAATCTATAAAATCAAAATCCCTTGTGGCTCTTTCTGTATATTCCCCTAATATACAGGCAGCTCCTCCTAAAAAATATATGTCGAAAGGTTCAATATCAAAAGCTATAGCAACCTTTTCCATATCTAAAATTTTATCTTCTAATTGTTTCTTTAATTCCACACTTATCACCCTATAATAATATAATAACATTATTATATCATAATTTTCTGTATATAATTGCATATTAATATTCATTTTCAAAAACTATATTATCATTAACATCTTCAAAACCTTCTTTAGAGATAAACAACAATCACTCAAGATAATTATTAAGTTCACATTTTTCTGCTATATCTTTATATGTACTCAATCCATTTATATAAAATTCTACAACCACTGGTTGACTTTTATTGATTTCATAAATGGCTTCCATAAATTCTACAAATCTATCCTCATATTAAGGTTATACCCTTCAAAAGAGCATAGTAATTCATCCGCTTCTTCAACAATTAAACAATGGTCATAAACATCTAAACTCCCATGAGTATATTTTCAAAACAATCTTCTATTTTTTCATGGTTTATATTCTATCAAATTATTCTTTCATCATTGGCTTTAATAGTTTCATTTTCCCTTTACACCTCTCTCTTTATTTGATGAACTCGCCATCAACAGAATCTCTTACAGACTTTTCTTTCATTTTTAATCTTTTATATCTTAAACCGCATCCCATAAGAAAAGATGGTAACAAATTTTGAAATAGTGCTAATAATGGTATTAGGGGTATGCCCAAAAGGAAATCAATCATTGTAAATGGAGCATGATAAATATTAAATAATATCCAATATTCACTTAGCTCTCTAGGTACCTCTAATAAATTTTTACCAGTTATTGAAAATGTATATATCCATAATCCAATTCCAATAACGACAATAGTACTACCAACAAAAAAATCATATTTTTTATCTTTACTAATATCTAAAAATGTACCCATGTAAATATAAAAAATTATTAATAATATCGTTAAAAACAACCTACATACTATATTGGTTGTATACTTACCAAATAAAGGTCCAGTGGCAACAAAGATTATCAATAAAATAGAAGATACTATTACAATAATTAAATGTAATACTAATGCTTTAATATTATTTTTCACTATTGGGTTCTCCTTATACTTTTATTTAACTTTTAATAATCTCCTAAATATTTATACAATAACATAGCTTGTCCTACTTATGGTATGGTTCACTGTATCAGTTCTACTAGCAAAACTTATTTGGTAGTAGATGTACAAAACAAAATCAACCTTAATTAAATTCAATCATAATATTTTAATTCTTTCACCACAACGTCTACAATGATGTACATGATTCTTGGCATATATCAACCTATCAAGATTTTCATATGCTCCACAATTTGGGCATCTTAACCTTTTTCTATCTAATACAATATAGGAAAATAGAAAAACACCAGCAAATATAAATAAAGGCCATTTTATAAAACCACCAACTATTGATATAGAAAATAAAATAACAAAAATCAGACCGAGATTAATATCTTTTCTTGATATATGATTCATATGCTACACCTCCTTAAATCTAATAATATATATAATATGAAGAATGCGCCATTAAATATAATATTTATCATCTTCCCATTTCAATGGATTTGTTTCTATGTAATTCCATATTTCTTGGTATTCTTGTTCATTTCTGATTATATGGTCATAGAATGATTTTTGCCATAATGAAAAACCAATCTGTTTAGAGATAGAACCTTTAAATTGCTGGATAATACGAGATATTGTAGGGACGGTCTTTGACCGTCCGTTTCCATTATATAATATAATAATCATATGTATATGATTGGGCATAATAACATATTTGTTGATTTCAACATTTTCATAAATAGAATTAATTTTATTTATTTCTAAATCAATAATTTCTCCTATATTTGATAATGGTGATATTTCAAACTGGCGACCACAGGTCCCCCCTACTTCCCAAAATAGACTTTTCTTATCCTTGCTACATATAGTTATAAAATAATATCCTGCTTGCGAATAATCATAATTTTTTAATCTAATATTCTCTCTTCGTGGTAATTCATCCATATAACCACCATCCATCTTAATATTATCCCTATGTCATAAATACTTATATGCATTATATCATTTAATCCTAATTAATGATAATCCCTTAAATATTATCCTATAGCCCATAGCTTGTCCTATTTATGATACAGTTCACCGTATCAGTTCTACTAGCAAAATTTATTTATCAATCAAAATATAATGAGAATTAAGATTAAAGTAATAAATATATAAATAAAGCAGTAGATTAACTACAATAAACCTACTGCTTTTATAATGCCTATATATTAATCCTTAAATAAAATTATCGCTAACAAAAATAACAAATTTCTTTATCTCAATTAAATTATTTTTTAAAATACTATATATTATTTTTTTATCTATGTTTATATATTCGTGAGACAATATATTTCTAAGGCCTACCATATTCTTATAAACTTTCGTTTCCTCATCGTTTAAATATTTCTCCTTATTTAAGATGTTAAATGCTTCACCTAATGTTTCTGGATTGCCCATATTATTATCTACCACAATATGAGTTGCTATATCAATCATCATGTTTATTGCTATAAACAAATTATATTCTACCACATCTTGTATAATATCGTCTTTTAAAAATTCTTCCAGAGATATTTCCTTAAACCTTTCTATTTTATTTATAGAAGTTGATAATTGGTTTAACCTTTGTTTAATCACTTCAATATTAACCATTAGACTCCACCTCTTTTTTCAATCTTTCTATAGTTTTATCATAAGATAAGTTTAGGTACCTTTTTATATCACTATATTCAAACAAGGTTTTTACTTTATATTTACTTTCCAAAGTTTTATCACGACTAAAAAGCAATATATTATTTTTATAGATTTCATATTTTAATAGAGGAGGTGCATTATTTAATATTACTAAATCAACTTCCCTTTTAAGAACTTCTGATAAATTCATTTTAATTTCAAGATATGTATCTATATCTATATTTTCCTTCAAATATATGGCAATATCTATGTCGCTATTTTCTCTTATCCTATTTTGAGCATACGAACCAAAGATATAGGAGAAGACAACATCTTCATATTTCATTAAAATATCTTTACACTTTTTAATAATATCCATCTTATCACTATCCCTTAAATGGTATGTTATATATTTATTATACCCCATTAATAAAAGTTTGCTATACGTTGAACATAATATAAATAATGTGTAATAGGTGCGGGACGGCAAAGCCATCCCCTACATATGATAAAACCAATATTGTAGGGGCGACCTGTGGTCGCCCGTTGTACGACACATTGTTCCAATTATACACATTATACCATTTCCTTATGGTCCGTGGTAACCCCTAAATCCTAATTTATAATCAATAAGGCTTGTCCTACTTATGATACGGTTCACCTTTGCTTATCTTAAATCCTCTATATATCTGTTCAAGAAGTATGAGTCTCATGAGTTGATGGGGAAAGGTCATCTTTGAGAAGGAAAGTTTGAAATCACTTCTATCTAATACTTCAGCTGACAAACCAAGGGAGCCTCCAATTATAAAAGTTAGATCTCCCTTTCCTTCTAAAGCTAGATTGTCTATTTTTCTTGAAAAGTCTTCACTAGATAAGTTCTTTCCATCTATAGCAAGGGAAATCACATAGGTATTAGTTGGAAGCTTGGAAAGAATTCTTTGTCCTTCTTTTCCCTTGATTATATTTATTTCTTTTTCGCTCAAATTTTCTGGTGCTTTTTCATCTATTACTTCTATTATTTCTAGATTGCAATATCTAGATAATCTCTTTGAATATTCTTTTATTCCTTCTTGTATAAATTTTTCCTTAAGTTTTCCTACTGCTACTATTCTTATATTCATGATTTTTTAAGCCAACTTTCTACTTCTTCTATCAATTTGAAATTTGTAAAATCATATTGAAGAGGTGTGACTGTTACATATCCTTTTTTTAAATAATATCTATCCGTACCCTTTTCTAATTCATCCTTTCTTCTACCGCTAACTACTAGAGACATTTCTTCTTCATTGCCTTCTTCCATAAAATAATAATCATAAATCATTCCACCAATTCTGCAAACTTTGATACCTTTTATATTTCTTTCATCAACACAAGGGGTATTTATATTGAGCACAGTTTTGCTATTCAAAAATCTGTCATTGACAGTTTGCAATATGTATTTCAAATATTTAGCCCCAATTTCATAGCATGCCTTTCCATCATTCATCTCAGCTGAAACTGCAATAGACGGTATATCATATATATTTGCTTCTATTGCTGCTGAAACAGTTCCAGAATACAAAATATCCATACCTAAATTGGTACCCATATTTATACCTGATACAACTAAATCAACAGGCTCTTCCAATATTTTATCCAATGCAACTCTCACACAATCTGCTGGAGTACCTGACACACTATAAGCTTCAGATTTTATTCCCTGAAGATTCTTCTTCTTAACTATTATAGGTTTCGTCAAAGTAATTGAATGACTAGTAGCACTCATTTGATTGTCTGGTGCCACTATTGTCACATGATGATCTTTCTCTAAATATCTTGCTAAAGTCTGTATTCCCTCTGCATTTATTCCATCGTCATTAACCAAAAGTAATCTCATATCTTTCCTCCTAAATACCTGATTTTCTGAGCTTATATATTATTATAGCAAAAGAAGAGAAAAAATAATACACAAAGAAAAAGCATGATAGATAAACTACCATGCTTTCAAACTTTATGCCTTTACAAATAGATGAATAATTGCCATTATGATTGCTAAATAATTAAATACTTGATATGTTTTAAAAGTACTTTCTTCAAATTTCTTTCCTTCACCTTCATTTGCAAGGCCTATAATTAGTCCTATTATTGCCAATATTCCTGCTGAAATACCTACCCAACTAATTGATGTATAATTCATTATATAGATAAAATGTAGTACAATAGTGATAATTGCTACTATTGCAAATGTTTTGAAGCCTTTGTCAATAAATTTAGCAAAACCATTTGGCTCTTTGTTTTCTCCATCTTTCTCGTAATAGCTAGTGTAATAGATGTTTAAAAATGCTAGAAAGTATACAACCAAACTACACCAACCAAAAATGCTAGCTGCAGTTTCCACATTGTCACCTTCTTTCACTATACATTTTATTATCTATTTTATACATACCCTGATGTTCATATAGCAAACATAATGAGCTCAGTTTTTCGTTTTTTTTAACAACTTACAGTGATAAATAGATAAATTGCAATGATTACACTACTAAATATTTGGGAACTTTATCGCAATAATCACATGTATGGGGACTTGTCCAGTCAGTAAAACTTGTCTTGTCAAGTTCATATATATCCGGTGATTGCTCGTATATTTCAACAAAATCTTCTATGGCATTTTCTAAATGTTCATTGCAGACAACATACATTCTCATCATCTCCATTTTATATTTTACTATTAGTATATACAAAAAAAGTATTTTTAAAGGCCTGACATTTTGTCAAGCCTCTAATTTTAAAACAAATTATTATTCAAATCGTATATCTACTTTTTCTTCTCGCCCATTTCTAATTATAGTTAAAGTAGCATTGTTGCCTTTTTTATATTTATACAACATTTTCTTCAACTGATTCATGCTTTCAACCTTATTTTCATCTAATTTAACTATAATATCTCCTGTGCTAAGTCCTGCCTTATCTGCTGGTGAGTTTGGCATTATTTCAATGATTATTACACCTTCATCTACATTTAAATCTACTCCCAATTGTCTTTCATATTTATCTACTTCTACTCCTGTAATGCCTATATATACTGTTTTGAAATCTCCTTTTTTTATAACTTCTTGCAGAATTGGTTTTGCTACATTTATTGGTATAGAAAATCCAAGACCTTCTCCTGTTTGAATCTTTGCAGTATTTATTCCTATTACTTCTCCATTCGCATTTAAAAGTGGTCCTCCACTATTCCCTGGGTTAATAGAGGCATCTGTTTGAATCAAATCCTCTATTATATTGTAACGATCTACTCTTATGGTCCTATGAAGTCCACTTACGACACCTGATGTAACAGTTCGCTGGAAATCTAATCCTAGAGGATTACCAATAGCCACTGCAAGTTGCCCCACTTCCAGCATATCTGAATTTCCCAAGTCTGCAGCAGGAAGTCCTGTTGCATCTACTTTGACTACTGCTAGATCTAGTGCCGGGTCAAACCAAAGAACTTTTCCAACCTTTTTATCTCCATTTTCAAATAGCACTGTGATCTTTCTTGCATTTCCATCACCTATTACATGAGAATTAGTCAAAATATATCCATTGCTATCTACAATGACTCCAGAACCAACTCCTTCTACTTCTCTTTCCCATATGAATTCCTTCACTACTTCTACTGTAGTGATCCCAACTACTGAACTAACTGATTTTTTTGCTACAGCAGTCACAGCAGTCACATCATCTTTAGGAGTAATCTTTATTTCTTGTTTAGTAATTGATCCTTGACTAGAATAAATTTTAGGCATTGGAAGTACTTTGCCATATAAATAATTTGGTGCAACATAAGATGTGATAAGCCCTCCTATTATTGCAGCAATTAAAGCTACTATAAAGTAAGAAAAGAAACTTCCTCTTTTTTTAGGAGGCTTTCTTTCAACTATTGGCCTATCCACATAATAACTTACATCAGGTTTTCTATCATCCATATTAGTCCCTCCTGCAATTAAAAATTATATACTTTAGATACTTTGTCTCTATGTGTAAGATCTAAAGTTATATCAGTATGTACATCTATTCCTGAGTCTTCTAATATGTTTTTTACAGTTTTGTATGCTAAAAGTGGAAAGTTGTTTTCTTGACTTAAATGACCTAACAAAGCTATTTCTCCATTTCCTGAAACAATTTCTGAAATGATTTTTCCTGCATCATCATTTGAAAGATGCCCTTTTTCTCCCATTATTCTTTTTTTAAGAGGCCAAGGATACTTGCCAACTTTCAGCATCTCTAAATCATGATTTGACTCTATCAAGTAAAGAGAGGATCCTTTAATATATTCCTTCATATCTTCATTTACCCATCCTGTATCAGTTATAATACTTATTTTTTTATTTTTATAATATATAGCATATCCTACAGGTTCATATGCATCATGAGAAATATTAAAAGGAAGTATTCCCAAATCCTTAAGTTCAAATTCTTTTCCTGTATTAAACGTTTTTATATTGTATTCTTTTATATTTCCTATAGTCTTTCCCATGCCAGACCAAGTGCCTTCATTGGCCAAAATGGGTATATCATATCTCCTTGACAATACACCAACTCCTTTGGTGTGATCTATATGTTCATGAGTGACTAATATAGCATCAATGGTATTTGGAAGTACATCTATATCACTCAACAACTCTTCTATTTTTTTGCCACTCATCCCTGCGTCTATTAAAATCCTTATATTATCTGTTTCTATATATTGACAATTTCCACTGCTCCCACTTGAAAGGGAACAAAATTTAAATCCCATTATTTTTCCTCCAATATTGCTATACTTTTTTCACATTAGCTCCTATTTTCTTTAATTTAAATACTAAATCTTCATATCCTCTTTCTATATGTTGAATTTCTCCTATAGCTGTTGTACCTTCTGCCATAAGCCCTGCCACAACAAGTGCTGCTCCTGCTCTCAAGTCAGTAGCCCTAACTTCTGCTCCCATAAGCTTATCTACACCTTTAACAATAGCTGTACTGCCATCTACGCTAATGTCAGCACCCATCCTCTTTAATTCATCTATATATTTAAATCTACTTTCAGAAACAGTTTCAGTGACAATACTAGTCCCTTTTACTGTACTTAAAAGAGCAGTCATAGGCTGCTGCAAATCTGTTGGAAATCCTGGATAAGGAAGAGTTTTTATATTTACATTTTTTAAATCAAAATCCCCATCGATTTGTATACTATCACCATATTCTATGACTTCTACACCCACTTCTCTAAGTTTCGCTGTCACTGGCTCTAGATGCACTGGTATGACATTTTTAATAAGCAAATTCCCTTTCGTACCTGCAGCCATTATCATATAAGTGCCAGCCTCTATTTGATCTGGTATAACAGAATAATTACAGCCATGGAGCTTTTCTACTCCATTTATCTTTATGACATCTGTCCCTGCTCCTCTTATATCTCCTCCCATAGTATTTATGAAATTCGCCACATCTACTATATGAGGTTCTTTAGCCGCATTTTCAATAATAGTAGTTCCCTCTGCCATTGTAGCTGCCATCATAATATTTATAGTGGCTCCTACACTGACTACATCTAGATATATTTTACTTCCTACAAGTTTTTCTGCACTACATTTTATTACTCCATGGTCTATCTCCACTTTTGCACCAAGAGCCTCAAATCCCTTTATATGTTGATCTATAGGTCTTACCCCTATATCGCAGCCTCCTGGATATAATACTTCAACTTCTTTAAATCTACTAAGCCCTGCTCCTAAAAGGTAATAGGAAGCTCTCATTTTCCTAGTTATTTCATCTATAAGTACACATTTTTCAATATTATTTGTATCTATATCTAATATACCATTTCTATCAAGTTTCACGTCTGCACCAAGCATTCCCATTATTTTTGTTAGGTTTGAGACATCACTTATCATAGGTAAATTTTCTATTCTACATTTGTCACCTGAAAGAACCGTTCCTATAATTATAGGAAGAGCTGCATTTTTAAATCCACTTATATTAACTTCTCCAATTAATTTATTTCCACCTTCAATTATTATTTTATCCATTGTTAAACCTCTCTTTCTAATGGAGGAATCAGTAGTTATCAATAACATTATACCGCTAAATGTAAATATAATCTATATTAAAAAGAAAAAAGAAGAATCCATGATTCTTCTAATTAGTATTCATCTAATAATATTTTACTTCCATCATCAAATTGTATTCTCCAAGCTGGTATAGCTTTACCTTCTCTTGTTTTTTTAGGGTCATTTATATCTTCATGCCTTGAGGGATCAAAATAATAGCACAATGAAATATCTTCAATAGTTTTCCCATAAGCTTCTTCCATTGTTAAAAGACCCAATATGGCTTTTGGTGCCGTACTTATGTATATTTGATTTTCACCAATTTCTTTGGTATTTAACCAAAAGCGTTCAAATCTTTTAACTCCACATTTATCTATCTCAAATTTTGTATAAGTTTTTTCTACATACAATCCCTCATATATTTTAGTATATTCTAAATAATATATGCCATTGTCATTTTTTATAAAACTAAGTTTCATATCATCCATAGAAAACCTTTTTTCCTTTAAAAAATCCTCTGCAATAGAAATAGCCTTTTCTTTATCTAATTTAGCATATTTTTCTTTATCATCACTGTTTTCATATATTAGAGTTTTCCCATCAAGAAGGGTAACTTTCTCTTTATTTATTTGAAATTCTACCTTTCCCTCTTCTTGCTCAACGCCAATAGTCTTTCCTCCAAAAAAATTGTTATTTATTTCATCTATGCCTTTTTTTCATATTCAACATTCATCATACTCAAGGAAGGTTGCGTATTTGGTATTTTACAATTTACTTTAATGTTTTTCGATTGAAGAAGACCAACTGCATTTTCTATAAAACCTTCTTTAATCGTAGGCTCATCTATGTTTTCATTGTCAAAAAGCACATGGGCTAAAAGCAAATTAGTTACAATAAAGGCTATTATTAAAATAGTTTTTGCTTTTGACCAGTCCATTTATATTCACCATCCACACACTCTCCCTATACTTTCCCTTTTTCATATATCAATTTTCCAGTATAGACATCAAAAACATAAATCCTTCCTTTTATGTTTATAGCCCATACTCCTATCAATTTTTCATTACTCTCTTTTTTACATGGATCAAAATATGCCAAAGAAATATCTTCAATAGATTCCATTATCTTCTCATTTAAATCTTCTATCCTTACATCTTCAGTTATGCCCATATCTTCTACATATCTTTCTTCAAGTAAATCAAAATTCATATCAATGACTTCAAATGCTGATAACATATTTTCTTGTTCAATTGCTTCTTTATATATAGGTACATGCATATCTTTTCTGACAAATCTCTTATATACTTTTACATATTTATTGAAAACCTCTATTTGTATAAAATCTTCTACCTCATCACTGCCTAAAATAAGGGGAATCCCTCTTATTCTATATTTAAAAGTAAATTTATATCCTAAATTGTTATCTGATCTTATTTCTTCAATTTTATCCAAATACATTTCCCTTGGTGGTCCTGAATGACTAGAGATAAAATCAGCTGCAGTATTTAAACTGATATATAAATTTCTTTCTGTAACAGGCTCGTCTAAGGGAGAAAAATATTCAAGCAAACCATTTTTATGGATTTTTAAAACCTTTTGATTATATATATATATGGTTGAACCATTATTTTCCACAATTTCTCGTAAATAGTCTATATTCTTGTTGAAAAATTTCTCTGCAATCATCCTTATTTCGTCTCTATTATCTATCCTTATTTCATTTTGAACAAATACACTGGGAATTTCATTAGCCATTTCAAAAGGAATGTATATATCATTGTTGCTACCTAATGTATCTCTAATAGAATAATACCTTGTATATTCTTCTTCTGCTTCTATTCCACTTAAAATTTCCCTTAACGCCCTCGTTTGAATGTTTAAATCTGATATTTTTAAATAAGTATCATCATTGCAAAAAATTATAAATGGATTGCCTTTTTCAAGATATATATATATATTATTTACTTTAGATATCCTTTCTGTAATGTTGTTTGGCTCTTTAACATCTAGTGCTTTAGCTAAAATATAAGTATTCATTTCTTCTGCAAAATAAAAATTTATAGACTTATTGTTTTGATATTTTAAAAATTCCTCTTTTTTCATATGTGATACTTTATAATTCTTCTCAGATAGTGCTTTTTTTAAAATCATTTTCCCGCCAGGCCAAAGCCCATATTTTTCATCTGAATAAAGAAGTGTATGATTTTTATCGCTAAAATTTAAAAGGATTTTATCAGGGATAAGCATATCTGAAAAAAGGTAAGAACTACCAATTCCTTCTTTGATCTTAAATACAGGAATCATTTCACTAGGTATTTTAATCCACAATTTTTTTGTCAAAAAAATACTAATACAAACCAACAGTATAAGGAATAGTGTTTTTAAATCCTCTTTGTTCATGAAAGCTCATCTCCTTATACCATTGATTTTTTATTCCATAAAATCTGATATTTTTTTGTTCCCAATATCATTGGCAGCTTTGCTAGCTTGAGATATATCTGATACATATATTATCTTTTGATCTATTACTTGATCAGATTCATTTCTAAAAGTAATCACAATCTTATTTACTCCCAATATAAGTTCCATTTGCTTTGAAAAAAGCCCTGAACTACCTATCTTTATAGTTTCACTATATCTTTTTATATAGTCTTTTTCTCCTGGAAGGTTCTCCAAATTGAAATTACTTCTAGTCATATCAGTAGTTCCATAAGCATCAATAATAACGGTAGTTCCTCTTGGAGCTTTGCCTGATATTGCTATAATTTTGTCTGGTGTAGCAAAGACATTTTCTTCTGGACTTATAACTTGATATTTATTGTTATCTTGTACAGAAATAGTTTTAGCACTTGCACTTCTTCTTGCATAAGAATTACCTGCTGCATATCCAATAGGACTATTTATGAAAATAGTGGTTATAACTAATGTTCCAATAATAAATTTCTTCCACATTTAGCCAGCCTCCTTAATCCAATTACATTTCATCATTTTTATTATATAACAAGTATATTACAATCATATTACAGCCCAGTTAAAAATGAATTACACCCTAGTCCCTATAGGCAGAACAATGTCAACTTCTGTTCCCATATTGTACTCACTGCTTAAAACTATTCTTCCATTGTGAGCCTCTATTATCTGCTTTGCAATAGAAAGACCCAATCCTGTCCCTCCAAGATCACGACTTCTTGCTTTATCCACTCTATAAAATCTTTCAAAAATTCTTTCTCTATCTTTTTCAGGAATTCCTATTCCATTGTCTTTTATATTTATGACAACATCATTTTCCACTCTATTTACAGTAACATATATTTCTCCATTTTCAGGTGTATATTTTATTGCATTAGATAATATATTTAGTATTACCTGCTCAATACCATCTTTATCACCAACAACATTTGGAAGATCTTCTTGCATATCTATAATAAGAGAGTGATTTTTCTCTTTAAAAGATAAATCTAATTTCATACAAGCTTCCCTCAATAATTTTTCTACATCTATATCAATCTTTTTCCACTTTGTCTTGTTATAGTCCATATTAGACAATTGCAATAAGTCTCTGACAATCCTAGCCATTCTATCGCATTCCCCATCTATGACCATTAAAAATCTATTGGACAATTCTTCATCCAAATCTTCATTCTCTATTAAAGTTTCAGTATAGCTCTTAATTGTAGTAATTGGAGTCTTTAATTCATGGGAGACATTTGCAACAAATTCTCTCCTCATATTATCTAATTTATGCTGTTCTGTAATGTCTTGGAATACTATTATTACCCCTACTATATTGTTTTTTTCATTTTTAAAAGGAGCATATTTTACTCTATATACAGATTGGCCTATTTCTACAGTTTCATCACCTTCTAAATTGTCTATATTTTCCTGTTTTAACCTTTTTAAGTTTATATCCTTGTCAAGTATTGTAACTTTTTCTCTTGTATTTGGGTTAGATAATTTTTCATAATCTATTCCCAAAATATTAGAAGCTATAGGATTTGAATGAATGATGTAGCCTTCCCTATCTATAGCTATAACTCCATCAGCCATATATCTAAAAATCGTATCTAATTTACTTCTCTCTAAATCTATCTCCTTAATAGTATCTTTTAACTTCAATGTGAGATAATTAAACATACTAGCTAGCTGTCCTATTTCATCATTAGATTTAACTTCAACAAATTGGTCAAAATCACCCTTGGCCATTTTTTCTGCTTTGATGGTTACATCTCTTATTGGTTCTGTGATACTGCTCGCAATTAAAAATCCCAAAAATACAGTTATAGCTAATGCTAGCAAAGTAGCTTTTGTAAGTATTATCTTTGATTCATCTATATTTTCATATATTTCACTCAAATCTGCTGTCATATAAAGTATTCCCTTTATTTGACCAAATTCATCTACAACTGGATATGCTAAATGTTTCAATGTAGTATCTTCATTGTTATCCTTTACTATGCCATCACACTTTTTTTCACTTTCAAAGGCTTTCAAAATAAGTGAAGGATCTAAAAATTTATAAACCAGTGCATTTTGCCCTACTATCTTTTCATAATTTTTTGATGTAGTAGCTATAATGGTTGGCACATCTTCATTGTCTATAACATATAGAGTTTCTGTTCCATCTAATCTCCATTCATTGATCGTCTTTTGAATATCTTTAGCTACACTTCTCCAGTTATCTTCTGAAATATACGAAGAAGTATTAATTATAGTTTCCATATGTTGTTCCATGGTGTTTTCTATATGACTTAACTGTTGATTTTCAAGTTTTTCAACTATGAATACTCCTACTATGACCATGGCTATAAATACTAACAAAAAATATACTATAATAAATTTCCATCTTATGCTTGAGAACATTTTTACTAGCCCCTTCCGAAATAGTAGCCTACTCCTCTCTTAGTAAGTATGTATTTATACTCTCCATTTTCATCTTCTATTTTTTCTCTAAGCCTTCTTACCGTTACATCCACTGTACGAATATCCCCATAATATTCATATCCCCATACTTCTTCTAACAGTTGCTCCCGCGAAAAAACTTGTTCTGCACTGGAAGCAAGAAATTTCAGCAATTCAAATTCTCTAAGGGTAAGCTCTACTACCTCTCCACATTTTTTTACCTCATATTTGTTCAAATCTATAGATAAATCTCCTGAAACTATTATTTCACCATTTATTGCCTCACCATTAGAAAATTCCACTCGTCTTAAATTTGCCTTGACTCTAGCCATAAGCTCTCTCATACTAAAAGGTTTTGTCACATAGTCATCGGCACCTAATTCCAAACCCAGTACTTTATCTACTTCTTCCTCTTTAGCTGTAAGCATAAGTACTGGGATTTTTAATTCTTTTCGTATTTCCTTCAAAACTTGAAAACCATCTTTTTTAGGAAGCATAATATCAAGTAAAACTAAATCTGGTGAAGTCTTAAAAACTTTTTCAATAGCTTCTTCACCATCATAAGCCACTTCAACCATAAATCCTTCTTTTTCTAAATTAAACTTCAATATATCGGCAATAGATTTCTCATCATCAACTACTAATATCTTTTTATCCATAAACAAATCACTCCATTTATAGTTTGTCCTATTTTTGTTAACAATTTAGTCAATATCTTTAAATTTCACCTTTAATGACATCTCAACTGACTTTTTGATATTTTTGCCATTACCAAGGCTATCTAACAATAAATTGAATCCAGTAAAACCATATTCATCAATGATATCTCTCACTATTTCAAAAGATTTCCTATAAGCCACTTCTTCTCTTATACCTTGAAAATTATCATTTAATTCTTCTATCCCTATATTTGAAGTCTCATCTTTTCCTGCATCCCAACTAAATCCTATAATAGTATTCTCCATATATAATGAAATACCTTCTGTAAGCCACATAGGATAATTCCCTTTTGTCTTTTCATCCACTAAAAGATGAGTAAATTCATGAATATGAGGGCCTGTCTTTCTATAAATCTCTTCTGTATTCTCAATGCCATCACCCCACATATAAGGAGAAAGAATATTTATTGTCCCACAATAATAAGCTCCCAAAGGCAAGTCCTTATTTTTAAATTTTAATGCCTTCCTAAAATCATCTTCACTATTATAAATTATAACAATATTTTTATCTTTTGGAAAGCACTCAAGTTTATTACATACTTCATCATAATGTTCTTCTAATACATCTCCTGTAATAGTTGCAATATTTTCATCTCCATCATTATATTTTATAAGAAAATGAACGGTATTTAAACTACTATATTTACTAGTATCTTTTAATATCCTTCTTTTTTCTATGTCCTTTACAATGGAATAAGTTGAAATTTTTAAAAAACCTTCTATAGATATGACAAAAAGTATTATAATAGACAGAATTGAAGTATATACAAATAATTTTTTCAAAGATTTTCCCCCTTCAATATTTATATATGTAGAACTTTAATAAATATTCTATTGAAATATTTTCCTAAATACTATATAATCTTTAATATCAAAGGGGAGTAGCCCAATACAATTAGTCGTCAAGACGGAACTTTCCCGGCTAATTGTCCTAATTTGTAGGAGGCAAGACCTTTGTTTAGACCTATGAGTCTAAACAAAGGTCTTTTTATTTTATTTTTATTTATACTATTGTATCAGTTTTCAAATATTCATTCAACAGCTATCCATTAATTAACACTTTTGTTTAATCCCCTTTGCTTAGTGGTATACTAACAATAACATAGAACAAGGAGGCTAGAAACACGTGGAGTGGTACAGAAAAGATATTGAAAGCACATTGGATGAACTGTTTTCCGATAAAAATGCAGGTCTTTCCAATGAAGAAGCAAAGAAAAGAATAGAAAAATATGGTTTAAACGAATTAGAAGAAAAAGAAAAAGCAGGACTTTTTTCTAAAATAATAGCTCAGTTTAAAGACTTTTTAGTATTGATACTTATAGGTGCAAGTATAGTTTCTATACTTGTAGGTGAAATAACAGATTCTATTGTAATAATAGCTATAGTCATTATAAATGCCACTTTAGGCATCATACAAGAAGGCAAGGCAGAAAAAGCCCTAGAAGCCCTCAAAAAAATGGCTTCACCCAATGCCAAAGTCATTCGAGATGGACATTTAAATATTGTATCTGCAAATATGCTGGTACCAGGAGATATAGTAGTGTTAGAGGCTGGAGATATTATACCTTCTGATTTAAGACTTATTGAAAGTTCCAATTTAAAAATTGAAGAAGCTTCTTTAACTGGAGAATCTGTCCCTGTTGAAAAATCAGCAAATATTACTCTTGATGAAGAAGTTTCACTAGGTGATAGAAAAAACATGGCTTATATGAGCACTGTAGTCACCTATGGTAGAGGAAAAGGTATAGTTGTGGGAACTGGTAACCATACAGAAATAGGTAAAATTGCTGAAATGATTCAAACTTTTGAAGATGACACTACCCCACTTCAAAAAAAGCTAGATCAATTGGGCAAATATCTAGGAGTTGGTTGTTTAGTAATATGTGGTCTCGTATTCCTGATAGGTATACTTCAAGGAAGAGAAATATTAGATATGTTCATGATCGCTATAAGTCTTGCTGTAGCTGCAATTCCTGAAGGATTACCTGCCATTGTCACCATAGTACTAGCTTTAGGAATGAGCAAAATGGTTAAGAGAAACGCAATTGTAAAAAAACTATTAGCTGTAGAAACTTTGGGTTGTACAACTACTATATGTTCTGACAAAACTGGTACCCTAACCCAAAATGAAATGACTGTAATAAGAACTTATACTGGAAACAATGTAGGAGAAGTTACAGGAAAAGGATATGCTCCCAATGGAGATTTTTATATAACAAATGAAAAAATAAATCCCACAGAAAATATAAACTTAAATTTACTTCTATCTATTGCTGCTCTTTGCAATGACGCTACATTAGAATATGAAAAAGAAGATGATATCTATAAAATTGTAGGAGATCCTACAGAAGGTGCCTTAATTACTTTGGCTGAAAAAGCTAATCTACTCAAATCTGAATTAAATGAAAAATATCCTAGAATAGAGGAAATTCCCTTTGATGCAGATAGAAAAATGATGACTACATTCCATAAAAATTTTATAGATGGAAAAATAGTATCTTTTACAAAGGGTGCTCCAGATATAGTTTTAAAGAGATGTAATAGTATTTATTTAAATGGAAATGTTCAACCACTTACAGATAATATAAGAAAAGATATTTTAAATACTAATAGCAATTTTTCTAAAGATGCATTGAGGGTATTAGCTTTTAGCTATAAAACTTATGACAAAATTCCAAATGATATTTCATCTGACAATATAGAAAATGATGTGATATTTGTAGGACTAGTAGGAATGATAGATCCACCACGAAATGAAGCTATGGATGCAATAGATAAATGTAAAACTGCAGGTATAAACACTATCATGATTACAGGAGATTATAAGGAAACTGCTTTTGCCATAGCAAAAGAATTAGGGATGGCTGAAAGTATTGATGAAGCTATGACTGGAGAAGAATTGAATAGAATTTCAGATGAAGAACTAAAAGAAAAAGTAAAAACAACTAAGGTATATGCTAGGGTTTCCCCTGAACATAAAGTAAGAATAGTTGAAGCCCTAAGAGCTAATGGCGAAATAACTGCTATGACTGGTGATGGAGTAAATGATGCTTTAGCACTAAAAAGGGCAGACATAGGCGTCTCTATGGGAATCACTGGTACTGATGTAGCTAAAAATACAGCGGAAGTAATACTTACTGATGACAATTTTGCAAGTATAGTATCTGCTGTAGAAGAAGGAAGAATAATATATAGCAATATCAGAAAATTTGTCTTTTTCCTTCTTTCTTGTAACATAGGAGAAATACTAATAGTCTTTTTAAGTATATTGTTTAATTTGCCAGTACCTTTACTCCCTATACAGCTATTGTGGCTAAATCTGATAACTGATAGTTTCCCAGCATTAGCATTGGGAGTAGAAAAAGGTGAACCAGATATAATGAATAATCATCCAAGGGATCCAGAGGAACCCATTCTGGATAAAGCTATGATAACGGGTATTTCTGTACAAAGTCTAGCTATAACATTAGCAACAATGCTTGCTTATATTTGGGGACTCAAAACTTATGGAATGGATAATCTTTTGATGCCAAGAACTATTGCTTTTACTACGCTTATAATGGCAGAACTCGTTAGAGCTTTCTCTAGCCGTTCAGAAAAGCACACTCTTTTTAAAATAGGATTCTTTACAAATAAAAACTTAGTTTATGCTACACTAATATCTTTCGGTCTATTGATGGCTGTACTATACATTCCAGTTCTTCAACCAATATTTAAAACTTATGCATTGAGTCTAAAGGATTGGGGAATTGTATTGAGATTTTGTATCATTCCTATTGTAGCAGGAGAACTAAATAAATGGATAGTGAATAAAACAAGTATATAGCACATTTCACTTTTTCCTTGCATAAACTAAAACAAGGAAGGTGATTGTTATTATGCGAAGAATTCAAAACTCTAAAATATGTCCAATATTAAGTGCTAAACTCTCCTCTCAGTCAAGAGAAGAACTACCTGTAATAGTTCAAAGTTCAAACAATGACTATACACAACTTAAAAGCTTAATTTTTAATTTGTCAGCAAAAGACGTATATACTCTACCCCTTATTGGAGGCATGTCCTGTAATTTGACGACAGAGGCCATCTATAGACTTGCTGATAATCCTAATATAGAATATATAAGTTTTGACTCTAAAGTTTTTGCCCTATTAGATATTGCTACAGCTTCTATTGATGCTAGTTTCCCCCATGAAATGGGATATTTGGGAGAAGGGGTGACTGTAGCTGTAATAGATACAGGAACTAACCCTCATAATGACTTGACAAAACCTAACAATAGAATAGTGGGATTTAAAGACCTTATAAACAATAAAACATCTCCTTATGATGACAATGGTCACGGAACTCACGTAGCTGGAATCATTGCTGGTAATGGCTATTCTTCCAGAGGTAAATATTCAGGTGTTGCTCCTAAGGCAAATATTCTATCTATAAAAGCCTTGGACGAAAACGGGAGTGGGAATACATCAGATATTATAAAAGCTATATCTTGGGTATTAGAAACAAAAGATGAATACAATACTAAAGTAATAAATCTTTCTCTTGGAAGTCCAGCCAACAATCCATGCAAAACTGATCCACTTTGCAAAGCTGTAAATAAAGCTACAAACAGTGGTTTAACTGTTGTAGTAGCTGCAGGTAATAGTGGCCCATCAGAAAAATCAATTTTATCTCCAGGTATAAGCCCAAATGTCATAACTGTTGGTGCTGTCGATGATAAGAGAACTCCAGATCCTAGCGATGACACTATAGCCAATTTTTCTAGTAGAGGACCTACAAAAGATGGCCTTATGAAACCAGATATAGTAACTCCTGGAGTAAATATAATGTCTCTTTCCAACAAAAAAGAAGACGGATATATTTCTTTAAGTGGTACTTCTATGGCAACACCTTTAGTATCTGGCAGTATAGCACTTTTACTAAATAAATATAAAGATTTAAAACCTCATGAGGTAAAAGAAAAATTGCTAAAATCATGTATAAATCTCAATTCTCCTCCAGAAAAACAAGGTTCTGGAATGTTAAATTTAAAATTATTATTTAATGAGAATAATAACAATTCAAAAAACAACAATCTCTCCAGCCCTAATGCGTTTGAAGGAGAATTGTTTGAAAATATTATTATTCTTTTAATTGTACTATTTTTACTTGATTCTAAAATATAGATATTCAAATATCAATATATAGGGGCAAACTATGAGTCATAAAAAAATAAGAGGAAGAATTCTTCCTCTTATTTTTTTATGTAATATTATCTTCCTAAATATTTAGCTGGATTTTGATGTACCCCATTTTTAATCACTTCAAAATGTACATGAGGTCCAGTGGTGCGACCAGTACTACCAACATAAGCAATGGTTTGACCTTTATATACCTTGGCACCTTTTTTTACACCCAATTTACTACAGTGTCCATATCTTGTCACATATCCATTGCCATGATTTATTTCTACCATATATCCATAAGCACCTTTATATCCTGAAAAAGTAACGGTACCTCCATCTGCCGCCTTTATTGGAGTTCCCGTCTTTGCAGCAATATCGATTCCTTTATGCATTCTCCCATATCTCATTCCATATCTAGATGAAAGAGAACCTCTAGTAGGCATAACAAATGCACCTGTTGCCATAGTTTTAGGAATTGCTTTTGTTCCTTTAACTATCAATCGATCTACTGGTTTAGTTACAATTTCTTCCTTAACTATTTCTCTTCCCACTTCAACACCATTGTGTTTCTCAACTTTAGCCAACACTTTGCTTTTCCCTGGAGAACCTTCATTTTTGACTTTCTTTTCATTTTTATACATAGAATTGTTATATTCAATCTTTTCCTCGCAAGCTATTTCTTCTTCATATTCTACTTCTTCTACTGTTGCAATCGTTATAAGTGCCTTTGGTACTATAAGATTAACTTCATCGCCTGGAAAAACTTTTTCTGGATCTTTTCCTGGATTGGCTTTAATCAAGTCATCTACTTTCATATTACATTTCTTTGCTATTGTCCAATAGTTTTCTCCATCTTCTACTATATGTGTTTTTATTTCATCCGTTCCCTTTGTAATTATAGAAAATACTTCTTCACTATTTTTTATATTTGCTAGAGGCACTTCTTTTTTAACTACTTTGACATCTTCTAAAAATTTTATTTCTTTTAAGTTTAGATTTTCTCCATTTATTTTTTCATAAGGCTCTTTTATTTTATCTAATACATCCTCTGCTTCTTTCTCAGTTTTAAAAGCTCCTATATCTTTTCCATCAACTGACAAAACATAACCACTTACAAGAAAAGTCATCTTTGCTTTTATATTTTCTTTCATCTTCATTTCCGAAGTAAGTTCATTGTCCTTTGCATGAGTATTTTCAAAATCTAACTTTCCATTTATGACCACATCTATATTATATGTATTTGTTAAAGCTTCTTGTATGTCATCAAATATTTTTATAGCTTCTTCTTTTTCTCTAACTATTCCTATCTCTTCATTTCCAAACTTTACGGAAAAAGCTCTGGTTTTTACCTCATTCGCCTTATACATTGTCAATATGAACCCTATCAATACTACCAAAGCTACTGCTAAAATACTAACCCTAAAGTCAAAGTTTTTAAACCCCTTGGACCTGAAATTTTTTAACTGGTCCTTCACCTGTTGCAACTTTTCCGTGGGAAAAACATTTTTGTTCTCTGAATTGCTAGGACCTTCCATAGTAAACTCCTTCCTATATTGGCTTAAATCTAAACCAATAAGTTTTTTGTAACCTTTTTGTAACTTATTTTGTACACTTTTTCATTATATCATAAAAATCTAAATTTTCAAGGAAAACTAAGCGATCTTTTTTGCCATATTTTTTACTATACCTTAGTCTATTCAATTCTTAAATTAAATATTCCTATAGAATAGGAAAAGCCCTACCTCGACCTACGAGATAGAGCTTTTATTTTTATGTAATCTGGCGATGTCCTACTCTCCCAGGGCGTTACCACCCAAGTACCATCGGCAGCTAAAAAGGCTTAACTTCTGTGTTCGGTATGGGAACAGGTGTGACCCTCTTGCTATAATCACCAGGTATAGCCTTTCGGCAATTTTAAATTTTGAAAATACTGCACAGTAAGATAATTGGTCAAGCCCTCGACTTATTAGTATCCCTTAGCTAAGGATATTGCTACCCTTATACCTGGGACCTATCAACCAAGTGGTCTACTTGGAGTCTTACCTTAAAAAGTGGGAAATCTCATCTTGAGGGGGACTTCGTGCTT
>NZ_FQXR01000017.1:0-46489 GCF_900130025.1 Sporanaerobacter acetigenes DSM 13106
CAGGAGATACACTATACAGTATAGGTCAAATGTTTAATGTATCAGTGCAGGCATTGATAGCAGCAAATCCAGGAATCGATCCAAACAACCTACAGATAGGTCAAGTGATATGTATTCCAAGGCCAAGACCATGGCCATGTCCAAGAGGATAATAGAAAATAGCCTGGATAAATATATTATCTGGGCTATTTTTTTAGGGTTAAAGCAAGAAGAGCGATTTAATTTTAGTCATTCTTTTGGTATCTTTTTTGTAATCCATAGGAAAGTTCTAGATTTCGTTAATAAAAAACTTTCTGAAATGGTTTTTAAAAAGGCTTCCTTGATTTTAAATGCTTCCAATGGAAGCATTTTTTATTTTTGATGAGATAAATTGGAGTTGGAATTAAAAAAACTATTGCTAATTTGCATACCATGAAGGATTTAAACATAATCTAAAAATAGGGTAATAATAGGACTTTTGAGGGCCTGTAGAAACATTTGTAAGTTCTTAAAACTTGTGATATAATTCGTATAAAGTTAATCTAACTCAAATATTTATTTTGGTATTTGGCGTGAGTCTTTTACCAAATTTTTTGTATATAGAATATAAGGGAGGTAAAGGCCTAAGGCTGGGTGTATATGAAAACATTACATTTAGGATTGGATGTAGGTTCAACAACTGTAAAGCTGGTAGTATTAAACAACAAGTTTGAAATACTTTTTAGTAGTTATAAGAGACATTTTTCAGATATAAAAAGCAGTGTTAAAGATTTGGTACTTGAAGCTTATTCTAGATTTAAAAATGAGGACATAACTATAATGGTTACTGGATCAGGAGGATTGGCAGTCAATAAATGGCTTGAAATTCCTTTTATTCAAGAAGTTGTTGCGTCTACTACAGCAATTAGAAAATTTATTCCTAAAACTGATGTAGCTGTAGAACTTGGTGGTGAAGATGCAAAGATAACTTACTTTGATGGTGGAATAGATCAAAGAATGAACAGTATGTGTGCTGGAGGAACAGGTGCATTTATAGATCAAATGGCATCTTTGCTAGAGACAGATGCAGAAGGATTAAATAAACTTTCCCAAAAGCACAAGGCAATATATCCTATAGCTTCTAGATGTGGAGTGTTTGCAAAGACAGACATTCAAGCATTGATAAATCAAGGGGCTAGTAAGGAAGATATTGCTGCCAGTGTATTTCAATCTGTTGTGAATCAAACAATAACTAGTCTTGCTTGTGGAAGACCCATAAAGGGGAATGTGGCTTTTTTAGGTGGACCACTTCATTTCTTATCTGAACTTAGGGAAAGATATATAGAAACATTAAAACTTAAAGATGAAGAAGTTATATATCCAGAAAATGCACAATTGTTTGTTGCTATAGGGGCAGCTATTGCTTCAATAGAGGGAAAAGAAATTAGTTTTCAAGAGTTGAGGGATAGGCTTATTTGCTTGGATAAACCTATAGATATGGAAGTGAAAAGATTAAGGTCTCTTTTTTTAGATGAAGATGAACTTACAAAGTTTAGAGAAGAACATAAGACACATAAATTAATTGAAAAGGATATAAAAACTTTTAGCGGAAAATGTTTTTTAGGAATAGATGCAGGATCAACTACTACTAAAGTTGTCCTTATAGATGAAGAAAACAATATATTATATTCTTATTATGGAAACAATCAAGGAAAACCATTGGAATTAGTAGTGAAAATACTTAAAGAAGTTTATTCTTCTTTGCCAAAGGGTGGATATATTGCTTATTCTGCGGTTACAGGATATGGAGAAGAGCTTATAAAAGCAGCACTTCACGTAGATGAAGGAGAAGTGGAGACTATTGCTCACTACAAGGCTGCAAATTATTTTCTTCCTGGAGTAGATTTTATACTTGATATTGGTGGACAAGATATGAAATGTATGAGGATAAAGGATGGAGTTATTGATAGCATTCTTTTGAATGAAGCTTGTTCTTCAGGTTGTGGTTCTTTTATTGAAACATTTGCTCATTCAGTAAATATGAGTGCAGAAGAGTTTTTACAAGAAGCTCTTATGGCAGAAAATCCTGTGGACTTAGGTTCCAGATGTACAGTATTTATGAATTCTAAAGTAAAACAGGCTCAAAAAGAAAGTGCTACTCTTGGAGATATAGCTGCAGGTCTTTCTTATTCAGTCATAAAAAATGCTTTGCAAAAAGTAATAAAGATAAGAGATCCAGAACAAATGGGAGAAAAAATAGTAGTTCAAGGTGGTACTTTTTATAGTGATGCTATACTCCGAAGTTTTGAATTGGTTTCAGGGAGAAAGGCTGTGCGCCCTGATGATCCAGGACTTATGGGTGCCCTTGGAGCAGCCCTTATAGCTAAAGAACGATACAATCCTAAAACAAGCACATCTTTAGTAGATAGTGATAAATTAGATAGTTTTTCTTATAGTACGAAGATGAGAAGATGCGGAGGTTGCGGTAACAACTGTCTTTTGACCATAAATATGTTCTCCGATGGAAATAGATACATAACTGGGAACAGATGTGAAAAAGGAGCTGGACTTACCAACAAGAAAAAAGATGTACCTAATCTCTTTGAATATAAATATAAAAAGACTTTTGACTATACTCCGTTAGGTGAAGAAGAAGCTAAAAGAGGAATTATAGGTATTCCCAGAGTGTTAAATATGTATGAAAATTATCCATTTTGGTTTACTTTTTTCACTGAGTTGGGTTATAGAGTAGTTTTGTCTGGAAACTCAAATAGAGAACTTTACGAAAAAGGAATAGGAACTATACCAAGCGAAACAATTTGTTATCCAGCGAAATTAGCTCATGGTCATATTGTGGATTTAATAGACAAAGGGGTAAAGACTATATTTTATCCATGCATTTTCTATGAAAAGAAAGAGGATGAAAACGCAAATAATCATTTAAATTGTCCTGTTGTAACTTCATACCCAGAAGTTATAAAGCACAATATGGATGAAATTAGAGAAAATAATATACAATTTTTAAATCCATTTTTAACTTTGGATGATAAAGAAGGACTTAAAAAGGGACTTATAAAAGGTTTAAAGGAACTATCTATATCAAAAAGAGATATTGAAAAAGCAGTAGATATTGCTTGGGATGAAAAACAAAGATATAAAGAAGATATAAGAAAAAAAGGTGAAGAAGTACTTGAATACTTAAAGCAACATAATATGGAAGGAATAGTACTCGCTGGCAGACCATATCATATAGATCCAGAAATAAATCATGGTATTCCAAATTTAATTTCTTCATTGGGGATTGCTGTATTAACTGAAGATTCAGTATGCCATTTAGAGGGAGTGGAAAGACCACTACGAGTAGTTGATCAATGGACTTATCATTCTAGACTTTACAATGCAGCTAATTTTGTAGCAAAAGAAAGGAATTTAGAACTTGTTCAACTAAATTCTTTTGGGTGTGGGTTAGATGCAGTGACTACTGACCAAGTACAAGAGATATTGGCAAATTATGAAAAAATATATACTGTGTTAAAGATAGATGAAGTGAACAATCTAGGCGCAGTAAAAATAAGATTGCGTTCATTGATAGCAGCAGTGCAAGAAAGAGATAAAAATGGGTTTGAACCTACAAGGGTAGGAGAGTTGTCAAAGCGAGTTATATTTACTACAGAAATGAGAGAAAAGCATACAATACTTGCGCCACAGATGGCTCCTATTCACTTTAAATTGTTGCAAGAAGCTGTGAATACTTGCGGATACAATTTCGAAATATTGCCTTCAGTGGATAAAAAAGCTATTGATGAAGGGCTCAAATATGTAAACAATGATGCGTGTTATCCATCTATAATAGTAGTTGGACAGTTTATAAATGCGTTGAAATCGGGGAAATATGATTTAGATAACACATCAGTTTTGATGACTCAAACAGGAGGAGTATGTAGAGCTTCGAATTATATAGGATTTATAAGAAAGGCTTTAAAAGATGCTGGACTTGAACAGGTACCAGTTATAAGTGTAAACCCATATGGGATGGAAGCTAATCCTGGTTTTACTTATTCCATGGATATGGCTAGAAAGGGAATCATGGCTGTAATGTACGGTGATCTCCTCATGAGGGTTCTATATAGAGTGAGACCCTATGAAAAAATAAAAGGTTCTGCCAATCTTTTGTTTGAAAAGTGGATGGAAAAATGCATAGAATCTGTAAAGGTTGGAGATAAAAAAGTCTTCATAGAAAATGTTGAAGGAATAGTTAGGGATTTTGATGAATTAGAAATAGAAAAAATTCAAAAACCAAAGGTAGGGATTGTTGGAGAAATACTTGTCAAATACCATCCTACAGCTAATAATGATATTGTGGGTATTCTTGAAGATGAAGGTGCAGAGGTTGTAGTACCAGATTTGACGGATTTCTTGATGTATTGTGCATATAATGAAACTTTTAAATACAAATATCTATCTAAGGCAAGGCTCAATAAATTTGTAGGAGATGTGGCCATATTGTATATGGAACACTATAGGAAACCTTTAAAGAAAGCATTGAAAAAGAGTAAGAGATTTAATACACCTATGAAGATACAAAAATTGGCTGATGCAGTATCACCATTGGTATCAGTAGGAAATCAAGCTGGGGAAGGGTGGCTTCTAACTGCAGAAATGGTAGAACTGATAGAAAGTGGTGTCGAAAACATAGTGTGTGTTCAACCTTTTGGATGTCTTCCAAATCATGTGACGGGAAAAGGAATGATTAAAGCTATAAAAGAAAAATACCCTAAGGCCAATATTGTTGCAATAGATTATGACCCTGGGGCAAGTGAAGTAAATCAATTGAATAGATTGAAACTGATGCTTTCGGCAGCTCAAGACAATTTAAAGGACGATTTAGGAAGTTCAGAAGAAGATGAATCACTTAGTTCATATAATTCATGATATATATTTCCATTTTCTTTTTCTGACTGTTTGTTGAAAAATGTTTTTCCAAAATTAGCAGCTATCCACAGGCCTAGTCGTCTCATACCTGCTTCAAAGCCGAAAAGCTTAAATATTTTCATAGCTCCGCTGAAAGAGTAAAAACTTTTTACAGCATGGAAAAATTCGGACTGTAATTTCCAAGGAGACATGTTTTTGGGCTGGAATACTACATTCATCATATCGTAGTACTGCCAGTCCTTTATTATAATTCTATCTTCTTTTTCGAATTGTTCATAAAGTGGGGTTCCTGGATATGGTGTCAAGACTGCAGGTTGTAATTGATATGCATTAATTTTTTTTGTAAATTCCACAGAATTTCTTATATCTTCTACTGTATCATAGTCAAGACCTAGTACAATACTTGCTATGAGCTTTATTTTATATTTTGCAAGCATTTCACCTGCTTTTTCTATATCTTCGATTTTTTGTTTTTTATCTATATAGTCTAAGGATTTTTGATTTAAGGACTCAATCCCTATAAGGACTCTGTTTAGATGAGCATCTCTTAAGAGAACTAGTAGTTCTTCATCATTTGCCAAATCGGTTCTTCCAAAGAAAAATGTTTCTTTAAACACAAGCTTATTTTCAATCATTTTTCTGAGTATTTCTTTTGCTCTAATTTTGTTGGCAGTGAAATTGTCATCTTCAAAGTTTACATATTTAAATCCCATTTTTTTATACATTTCAAGTTCTTTTATTACATTGTCAGGAGTTCTTTGTCTATAAGGATAAAACATTCTTGAGGTAGTACAAAATATGCAGCTAAAGGGGCATCCTCTAGAAGTCATGACATTGGCTGCATTGCATGGAGTTTTCAATAGGGAATAATCTGGGAATGGTATTTTGTCCAAGTCTTTAACAGGTGGGGCATAAACTATTTTTTCCTTTATATTTCCTTCAATTATATCTACTATTATATTTTCGGCTTCACCTACAATTACTTGGTCAGCGTGTTTAAGTCCTTCTTCAGGGAAACCAGAAACATGCATACCACCAAGGATGACTCTTTTTTTGTATTCGTTTCTTAAAATATCAGCTAGTTCGTAAGCTCTTGTTGCATTGGAAGTCATAGTATATATTCCTACAGTATCTGCATCCAATATATTTTCTGGTTTTAAATCTTTATAAAGCTCCTCATATACTTCTACATCATGACCAGCTTCTTTAAGTATTCTTCCCAAAATTAATGGTCCAGTTATTGAATTTTTCTGCCCATAAAAGGAGCCACCGAGTCTATAGATAGAATTTCTTCTAATGTCAGCTGCAGGAGTTATGAATACAATTTTCATTAAATCATCTCCTAATATAAAAATATCTATATTAGTAGTATATCAAATTGTACGAAAAGTTCAACATGTGGACATAAATCACAAAAAAATAGCTGGCTGTCCAGCTATTTTAAAAATTTCTTTATAGTATTTATTTTATCTTTGTATGGTGGATACCTAAAATTTGGGTCAAATGCATTGCTCCTTTTTAGAACACTTTTATAGTGAGTAAAAGTATCAAAACTTTTCTTGCCATGATAGCTACCCATTCCACTATTTCCTACGCCTCCAAAAGGCAAATAGGGACTTGAAAGATGCATTATGGTATCATTTATACATCCACCTCCATAGGAAGTATTTTTAATGACCTTTTCTACCTTTTCATTGTCTGTTGAGAAGAAGTAGAGAGCTAGTGGTTTAGGATGAGCATTAACTACTTTTATAGCCTCGTCTAAATCTTCATATTCTAAGATAGGGAAAATAGGACCAAAAATTTCTTCTCCCATTATAGGGCTATCCCAAGTTACTTCATCCATAAGAGTAGGAGAAATAAAAAGAGCTTCTCTATCATGTTTTCCGCCATAAATTATATTTCCACTTTGGAGTAATCCGAACAATCTATTAAACTGTTTTTCATTTATAATCCTTATGTAGTCAGGATTATCTTTTTGATTTTTTCCATAAAACTCTTCAATGTATTTAATAATGTTTTTTATTAATACATTCTTTATGCTCTTGTGTACTAATAGATAATCTGGTGCAACACAGGTTTGACCTGAATTTAAAAATTTCCCCCATACTATTCTTTTGGCAAATAAGTCCATATCTCCATCTTTATCTACTATACAAGGACTTTTCCCTCCCAATTCCAAGGTGACCGGCGTTAAATGTTTTGCAGCTTTTTCCATGACTAATTTTCCTATGGGAACGCTACCAGTATAAAAAATATAGTCAAATTTTTCATCTAATAAAGCTTTGCTTTCTTCTCCTTTAGCCACGAAGATGTATTCTCTGTTGAAATTAGAGTTTATCAGTTCTTCTAATACTTTACTTGTATGATGTGATGTGCTAGAAGGCTTTATTATAGCTGTATTTCCTGCGGCTATGCTACCTATAAGTGGTGTTATAGATAGTTGAAATGGATAATTCCATGGAGAGATGATGAATGTATTTCCATAGGGTTCTGGATATATATAACTTTTAGCCTTGAAGTCAGTCAAAGGAGTTTTAACTTTTTTAGGTTTAACCCATTTTTTTAAGTTTTTGTTTGTGTAGGTTATTTCACTTAGCGATATTCCTATTTCTGTAGAATAGGATTCAAATTGGGATTTATTTAAGTCTTTTTTCAATCCTTCCATAATATATTTTTCATTTTTTAATATTATATCTTTTAATTTATTTAAACTTGCCATTCTAAAATTTAATTCTCTAGTAATACCCGAACTATAGAAACTTCTTTGCTCTTCTAAAATAGAGTTCATATCTATTTCACCCCTTTATCAATATTTACTTTAATTATACCCTAAATATTGATAATGTTCATATTTGATTTGTAACTCTTTTGTAATGCTTTCCACTTAAAATTTTGGTATAATTACAATGAGAAGGAACCCATAAAATTAACGAGAGAGGTAATGATATGAAAAACAAGAAACATTTGGTGTTAATTTTTGTTTTAGCAATACTAGTGCTTGTTTCAGGGTGTACAAAGAAAAAGGATTCTAAAAAAGAAAACAAACCAGTTCAAAGCATAGATGAGGAAATGGCAAAGGTAGAAGAAAATAAAATAAAAAAGATAATGGATGATTTTAGAGTATTGATATCAGAAAACAAAGAGCCCTATGAAATAATAAAGTTTATTGATGAGAATATAGATCAAACATCTGAAGTAGAGGCAGCGGAAATGATTAAAGAGTTTGAATTAGTTCAAGAAAAATACATGAATATATATGCTGAAGAACTCTATAAATCCAATAGGCAAGAAATATTAAATTTAACTTTTCCAAATGGAGAATATGATCCACAAAAGCTTGATGCTATAGAAGATGGAGAATTGAAACAACTTGTAACTAAAATTGCTGAAAGCAAATATAAGCTTATAAATGTTGAAGGCTCGTTCTTTCCTATAATTGATTATGGAAGTTTTAAGAAGTATGAAAAATACTTGTCTGAAGATATGAAGGGATATTTAAACATTAAATCTTTAGAATCAGATAGTCCTTCAATGACAGATGGGGGTCTTATTATTACTTGGGACGAACTAGCTAATAGACTCATAAAAACAGAGAAATACTTGATGAAGTATCCAGAAGGACTAAAAAATGAAGAAATACTAAGGTTATATGGAGAATATTTGATAAAGTATATGTCAGGAGGAGATAATACTCCTATATATAATATGGAAGATAATAAAATACTTGAAGATGTTCTTGAAAGCTATAAAAAGACAATAGTTAATAATAAAAACACTATTACAGCTGATATTATGAGTAAGTATTTAAAACTTATTGGAGAAAATGAGTATATTGTAGATGATGTTCTCACATCTAAAGTAGTAGATTTATACAATGAAGCTATAGATAGATTAGAAGAACATAAATAAGCCCACCACTGGCATAGTTCCGAAACCCCTTCAACAACAAAGGAACTATGCCTTTTTTATACTTTATGTCCATCTGAGACCTTTAGGATAATGGTTTTTCACGAAATTGTCAGTTACTTTTCCCCAGCCTATTGAATATCCATCTATAAGTATTAAATTCCAACTATTTTCTGAATTGAATTTAAAGGTTTGACCTTTTAAATAAGAAAGAATTTCCTCATCTTTTAAGTTTAAGGATATAGTATTTTTAGCTTCATCTTTTTTTAAGTGTAGTGCTAGTGCATGGGAAGGTTCAAATCTATTTTTCTTTAAAGTTCCTAAGTGCAGTCCTGGTCTTATCACTCTTATACCATTTAAGTCCAAATTTTCTTCGAAAAAATAGAGATTGTTCCCAAACAAAGTGAAATAATGGTTAAAATTTGTGTTCAAATATTTGTCCTGAAACTTGAAAAAATCTTTTATATCACTTTTGCTTATTTTATCTTTTACTTTATTTATTTTGGAGAATTTACTATCACTATTCTTTTTAAGAACAGCAATGAAATGGCCTTCACCTTTTACTTTATGTGGCCAAAGGCGAAGCAATTTTTCTAGAGAAAAATCACTATTTTCAGTTAGAAATTTTTCTATTACTTTTTCGTTTTCTTCAGGAGAAAAAGTGCAAGTAGAATATACCAATTTTCCTCCGCATTTTAGCATATTTTTTCCACTATTCAAGATATAAAATTGCCTCTCTGAAGCATATGATATATTTTGAAGACTCCATTCGCTGATGACCTCAGGATCTTTTCTAAACATACCTTCACCAGAACAGGGAGCATCTATGAGAACTTTATCGAAATATCCAGAAAACTTACTAGCAAGTTTTTCAGGAGTTTCATTGGTAACTAATACATTGGAAATCCCCATTCTCTCAATGTTTTCAGAAAGTATTTGGGCTCTTTTTTGGTACAATTCATTGGATAACAAAAAACCTGTATTTTGTAGTTTTGCTGCTATTTGAGTAGATTTCCCCCCAGGAGCTGCACAAAGGTCCAGTACCTTATCTCCTTTTTGTACATCAAGGTGTTCCACAACTGCCATGGCACTAGGTTCTTGAATATAGTATAGTCCTGCTTCATGATAGGGATGTTTCCCAGGTAAATCTTCTTTGGCATAATAAAATCCTTCTTTTACCCATGAAATATTTTCAAGGTGAAATGGATTTATTTTAAGAAATTCTTCTCTATTTATTTTTAAAGTATTTATTCTCAATCCATAAGTTCGCTTTTCATCATAGGATTTTATAAAAGAGTTATATTCGTCTTTTAAAAAATTTTTCATCATATTAGTAAAATCCTTTGGTAGTTCCACGAAATCCCTCCTAAGCTGAAATTTTAATTTAATTTATTATATTATAGTTATTATTCACAAATCAACCCATATTATCTTGTCATTTGATATATAATATTGTGTAGAAGAATATAAGTGGAGGGATTCTTATGAAAAAGGTATTAGTTTTACTTGCTGAAGGTTTCGAAGAAGTTGAGGCTTTGACAGTAGTAGATTATTTAAAGAGAAAAGATGTGTTGTGTGAAACCTGCTCTATAACTGGAGAAAAAATGGTGGTAGGAGCTCATAAAATAAGAGTGGAAGCTGATAAAGTATTAGCGGAAATAAAAAATATAGACAATTATCAAGCTTTAATTATACCTGGAGGACTACCGGGAGCTACAAATTTAAGAGATAACCCTATAGTCATAAGGCTAGTTCAAGCATTTAATCATGAAGAAAAAATTCTAGCTGCTATATGTGCAGGGCCTATAGTACTTGAAAAGGCAGGAGTATTGAAAGAAAAAAAGGTTACGTCTTATCCAGGCTTTGAAGGTGAACTAAAAGAAAGTACTTACTTAGAAGATATAGTAGTACAAGATGGGAATATTATTACAGCAAGAGGACCTGCAGTTGCAGTATATTTTGTTCTTAAGATACTAGAGAATTTAGCTGGAAAAGAAAAATCAAACGAGCTTAAGAAAGATATATTGTTGGATATGGTTGAAGAAAAAGTGGGGCAATAGCTCCACTTTTTTGGAGAAGGAGGTTAAAAATTGAAACTTGAAAGAGATTTTTATATTAGAGATACTCAAACTGTTGCAAGAGAACTTTTAGGGAAAGTTCTTGTACATAATGTGAATGGAAAGATATTTAGTGGTAAAATCGTTGAAACCGAAGCCTATTTAGGTATTATAGATAAAGCGGCTCATTCTTATGGAGGGAAAAGGACTAAAAGAGTAGAGATTATGTATGGTCCTCCAGGGAGGGCATATATATATCTTATATACGGGATGTATTATTGTTTTAATGTAGTCACTAAAGAGGAAGGCACACCAGAGGCGGTACTAATTAGAGGATTGGAACCTATAGATGGAATAAGCCTTATGGCTAAAAATCGATTTAATAAAGAATTGTCTCAATTAACAAATGCTCAATTAAAAAATTTAACTAATGGGCCAGGCAAACTTTGTCAGGCCATGGAACTTGACAAGCGGTTGAATGGAGAAGATTTATGTGGAGATACACTTTATATAGAAGAAAGAAAAGTGGAAAGTTTTAATATAATTAATACAAAGAGAATAGGTATAGACTATGCAGAAGAGGCAAAAGATTTTCTCTATAGATACTATATAGAAGGGAACTCATATATTTCCAAGACTAAATAAAAAAATTTGAAAAAATTTTTTTCAAGTAATATAATGAAAAATGTGAAAGGAGTGATATATATATGGAGATGCTGGTTATAGTGCTTAATAAAACTGAAAAATTAGAAGACCTAATGGTAGAGTTCAACAACTGTGGCATAAGAGGTGCTACAATTATTGATAGTATGGGTATGATAAAGGTTCTTGCAGATGAACATGGAGATGATATACCATTGTTTGGCTCTCTCAAAATGATGCTTAACGAAAATAGACCTTTTAACAAAACTATATTTACAGTATTGTGTGAAGAAAAAGTGCCTATTGCCATGGATTGTGTGAGAAGAGTTATCGGAGATTTAAGTAAAAATGGAGTTGGAATCATGTTTACTATTCCAGTAAATAAGACAGAAGGAATTTTAAAATAAAGGGATGATCTAGATGCATATGTTGTTTTATATATCTGTAATACTATTTGCAGGAATGGGTACTGCAAAGATTTTGTCAAAATTTAAACTACCTAATGTAACCGGATACTTAATAGCAGGTCTCATAATAGGGCCTTCACTACTTGGAATTATTCCAAAAGAGGCTTCGGACAAACTTTCTATCATTTCTGAAGCTGCTCTTTCTTTTATTGCCTATAGTATTGGAAGTGAATTCAATATAGAAAATTTAAAGAGAGTAGGCAAAGGGGTTATTTTAATAACTGTATTAGAGGCTTTGACAGCAGTTTTTTTGGTTGATATTGTCATGATATTTGTTCTTGGACAACCTGTAGCATTTAGTTTGGTACTAGGAGCCATAGCGGCTGCAACTGCACCAGCAGCTACTCTGATGGTTGTACGTCAATATAAAGCTAAAGGTCCTGTAGTAGATACACTACTTCCTGTAGTTGCTATGGATGATGCTGTGGGAATTATGGCTTTTGGAGTATCTACTACTATAGCTCAAACATTGGTCAAAAATTCAGGGGGTATTTCAATAGCTAAAATAATATTGATTCCACTTTTAGAAATTGTAGCTGCATTGGTCATAGGATTTGGAATGGGAATTTTTCTTACGTATTTATCCAAAAAAGTAAAAGGAGAAGATGGGCTACTTTCTATAGTCATAGCTATACTTTTTGCTACAGCGGGGATTGCCATAAGATTTAATCTTTCTTCACTTCTTGCATGTATGATGGTAGGAGCTACTTTGACCAATTTAGACCCAAACAATAAAAGAGCTTTTACTGCTGTTGAGAGATTTACGCCACCAGTACTTATTTCTTTTTTCACTATTGCAGGAGTTCAATTGGACTTATCTATATTGAAAGAGGTAGGACTTCTTGGAATTGTGTATATAGTAGTAAGAGTGGTAGGTAAAATGCTTGGAGCATATTTAGGTGCAAAAATTTCAGATTTTCCAGACACTGTACAAAAATATTTAGGTTTCACACTTATTCCTCAAGCAGGAGTAGCTATAGGCCTTTCTATGATTGCTCAAAACACATTGCCATCTCCTTATGGAGCACAAGTGAGGACTATTGTCCTTGCTGCAACAGTTATATACGAACTCCTGGGACCCATGATAACAAAAACTGCCCTTATAAAGGCAGGAGAAATAAAGTTAGATTAATAGGGACGACCAAAAGGTCGTCCCTACATAATTGTATTAGTATTCTCCAAGTATTCATCATAAGTCATTTGTTTGTCAATTAGACCTGTTGGTGTTATTTCTATTATTCTATTTGCTATAGTTTGGACAAATTCATAATCATGAGAAGTAAATAATACAATGCTTTTATAATCTTTAAGTCCATTATTTAAAGCAGTGATAGATTCAAGGTCAAGATGATTTGTAGGTTGGTCTAATATCAAAACATTTGCATGTTTAAGCATCATTTTCGCAAGCATACATCTTACTTTTTCTCCACCTGATAGTACATTAGCTTGTTTTAAAGGTTCATCACCTGAGAAGAGCATTTTACCTAAAAATCCACGCAAATAGCTCTCGGATTTTTCTTCAGAGAACTGTCTCAACCATTCAACTAAATTTAGTTCAACATCATTGAAGTATTTAGAATTATCTTTTGGGAAATAGGATTTTGTGATAGTAATTCCCCACTTGTAACTGCCAGAGTCTGGTTCTATTTCTCCATTCAATATTTTAAAAAGGGTAGTACTTGCAATATCATTTTCGCCTATAAATGCAATTTTGTCATCTTTAGAAACTCTAAAACTAATATTGTTTAAAACTTTAACTCCATCTATTGTTTTAGATAATCCTTCTACTGTAAGGATTTCGTTTCCTACTTCTCTTTCCATTTGAAAAGAAATGAAAGGATATTTTCTATTTGAAGGTTGAATATCATCTAAAGAAATTTTTTCTAATAGCTTTTTACGAGATGTAGCTTGCCTTGATTTAGAAGCATTAGCGCTAAAACGAGCAATGAATTCTTGCAAATCTTTGATTTTTTCTTCGTTTTTCTTATTTTGATCTTTTGCCATTTTAAGAGCTAATTGGCTAGATTCATACCAAAAATCATAATTTCCAGTATATAATTTAATTTTGCCATAGTCTATATCTGCCATGTGAGTACAAACTTTGTTTAAAAAATGTCTGTCATGAGATACAACTATGACAGTACCCTCAAAATTAATTAAAAATTCTTCTAACCAATTGATAGCCTTTCTATCTAAATGGTTTGTAGGTTCATCTAATAGCAATATACCTGGTTTTCCAAATAGAGCTTGAGCAAGCAATACTTTTATCTTTTCATTACCTGAGAGTTCAGACATCTTTTTATCATGCAACTCTGTTCCGATTCCTAATCCTTGAAGTATTGAAGAAGCTTCTGATTCTGCATTCCATCCATCAAGTTCTGCAAACTCTCCTTCCAATTCTGAAGCCTTGATTCCATCTTCATCTGTAAAATCTGGTTTTGCGTATATAGCTTCTTTTTCTTTCATAATTTCATAAAGTCTTAAGTTCCCCATTATAACGGTTTCTAGGACATTATATCCATCGTATTTAAAATGGTCTTGTTTTAAAACAGACATACGAACTTCTGGGGGAATGCTTATATCTCCTACATTTGGCTCTATTTCATTAGATAATATTTTCAAAAAAGTACTTTTACCAGCTCCGTTAGCACCGATAATGCCATAGCAGTTGCCTGGAGTGAATTTTAGATTTACATCTTCAAATAGTTTTTGTTCTCCATATCTTAGTCCTACATTTGTTACAGTTATCATATATATAATCTTCTCCTACTTTTAAATTTATAAAACATCTCGTTATTATATCATAAAATAAGTAAAAATACATTAAAACACAACAAAATCCAATTAATAACAGCTGTGTTGATTTAATTTATGTTAATGTTTACATAAAAGTTACATTTACAATATATTGATTGAAAAAAAACATTATATCTAGTATTATTAAACAGTAGTATATACTTTAAATTTGAGGTGAAAAAATGAAGAAAAAATTTACTAGAACTTTTTTTATATCTTTTTTATGTTTTGTTGTAGCATATGGGGGAATAGGATATTATTTTATGAATCATAAGAATGAAGTAGCAGTAGGAGTAGAAGAAGAGAAAGAAATAGATGCTCATTTTGATGAAAAAAACGAGATATTGTTTTTGCTTTTAGGAGTAGATGCAAAAGATGTGTCTAAATCAAAAGGGACTAGAACTGACACTATGATGTTGGTAAATATAGATTTTAATACAGGGGATGTAAAAATACTTTCTATACCAAGAGATACTAGAGTTGATATAAGAGGATTAAGTGGAAAGAGAAAAATAAATGCTGCTCATGCCAATGGCGGACCAGAGCTATCAGTAAAAACTGTACAGGATCTTTTAGGAGTAGATTTAGATTATTATGTAAAAGTAGACTACAAGGTAGTTAAAGAAGTAGTAGATGCTATTGGAGGAGTTGTAGTGGACGTACCTATGAACATGAAATATAATGACCCAACAGCAGATCCACCTCTTCATATAAATTTGAAAAAAGGCGTACAGGAGTTAAATGGGGATAAATCTCTTCAATTTTTAAGATTTAGAAAGGGATATAAAGATGCAGATTTAGGTAGAATAAGAGCTCAACAACAATTCATGAAAGCTTTTATGGAACAAGCCCTAAAGCCTAAAAACTTGCTCAAATTGCCAAAGATGATATCGGCATATTACAAATATGTAGATACAAATATACCTATGGGAACTTTATCTAAAATGGCTTTTAGTGCGAACAAAATAAATACAGAAAATATTCATGGAGCTACTATTCCAGGAGATGGTCAATATATAGGAAAAGTTAGCTATTTTATATACAATAAAGAAGAAATGGATATACTAGTACAGGAAATGTTTGGAGATCACCTTTATACAAATAAAACTGTAGAGTAGGGGAAATGTATGAGAAATATAAGAAAGGATAGAAAGAAGGAACATATAGAATATTTTCTTAAATCTAGTCATGAACAGTCTACATTATTTGAAGATGTATATTTAGAACACAATGCATTACCTGAATTAGATTTTGAGGAAATAAAAACAAATACTACATTCTTGGGAAAGAGTGTAGATTATCCTATAATGATAAATGCTATTACGGGGGGTACAGACTTTTCCCGGGAAATAAATAGAACTTTGTCTAAATTGGCACTAAAATTTAATATTCCTATGGCAGTGGGTTCTCAAACTATAGGAATTCATGAAGAATGTAGTAGAGAATCTTTCGAGATTGTTAGGGAAAATATAAAAGATGGGGTAGTCATAGGAAATTTAAGTGCCAATGCTACCATAGATGAAGTAAAAGCTGCTATAGATATGATAGAGGCAGATGCCATTCAACTTCATCTAAATGCTGCTCAAGAACTTGTCATGAGAGAGGGAGATAGACGTTTTAAGGGGCTATTTAAGAATATAGAAAATATAGTTAAAAACATAGATGTACCTATCATTATAAAAGAGGTTGGATTTGGGATATCAAAAGATGTGGCTGTTAGATTATATGATGCAGGTATACGCTATATAGATGTTTCAGGGGCTGGAGGAACCAATTTCATTGAAATTGAAGGACGAAGAGATGTAAAAAAGGATTTTTCTGATATATATACTTGGGGAATACCAACTGCAATGAGTCTTATACAATGTTCGAATATCAAGGATGATTTAAAAATCATCTCAAGTGGTGGCATAGAAGATTCTATTGATGTAGTGAAATCCTTATGTATTGGAGCTCATATGGTAGGTATCAGCGGGGAAATACTCAGAAGAATTTTAGAAGGAGGATATGATTCAGCCTATAAGTATTTAGATGAAATGACCTATAAGCTCAAGATGCTCATGCTTCTTCTTGGCAAAGCAAATATTGAAGGGCTAAGGAATACTCCATATAAAATTAAAGGTGAATTAAAGGAATTGGTGGATAATTAGAATCCACCAGTTCCACCACCACCAGCGCCACCGCCACCACCTCCAGAAAAACCTCCTCCACTTCCAAAGTTGCCGCCACTTCCAGTGGAAGATGAAACGATGCCAAAAGCTCTATTTATACTTTGATCAAAGGTATTGTTTCTAGAAGAGCTAGTGAGAAAATACCAATATATCCAGCTATTCGTATTATTTATATCATAACAGCTTTGTGCCTGTATTTTGTATTTATTTAGAATTTTTCTATCTATTCCGAGTACTAATGCGTATATAAGAGATATATCCAAAGGATATTCAAATATGTCTTTATCTAAGTCACTTCTATTTTCTTTCATATACTTCATGAAAGCTTCCCATTTTTTATATTCACTATATCCTAAATCCGATCTCCTAAAGAATAAAATTGTGCTATATACTATTCCAAATATAGAAACAAAGAGAGGAAATAGTCCATAGCTGCTACCAAAAGTAAGAGATACAATTGCTAAAGTCATAAATACTATAGATAATATCAAAGTAAATATTCCCCATGTTTTGCCTTTGTCATCAAAATAATTTTTATCTATAGCATCTTCTTTGACTTTTGTTGTCCACTGTCTATATTCTTTCCAGAAATCTCCGTAGTATTTTTGGGCGTAATCTTCAATTTGTCTTGTTTCAACTTTATCTCCAGTACCAATATGATCAAATATCCAATTCATAAAATACCTTTCATGGGCTAGAAGATTTCCATCTTCATTTTTAGTTTTTGTGATGATTATATTGTTGATTTTCTTTTTATATTTTCCACCATCTTCAATTTGAAGATACCCTTTTCTTGAAAGATCTAATACAGTAGCTATGATAGAATTTGAATTTACAGAATAACTAAATAAATATGAAGCTACAGCAGGAGTACAATCATCAGGTATAGGGCTTGACTTTACTTTTTCATATATATTTACTTCTCTTCTTAGACTGGTCATAGCTAAAGCCAATAGTATTGTATTTATTCCACCCAATATTATGGATATATAATTAAAGGTGTTTTCTCTATTTTTTCTTTTAGCATTTTCAGCTATTATATCTTTTTGTAGCTTTTTCTCAGCATTTATTATTTCATTATAGGAATTTTTATTTATTAAATTGTGAGAATTTGGGATAAAATTTGTAGGGAAGAGTATTCTACTTTCTATAAAAGTGTTTGATGGAACATTTTCTACTTCCATATGTACTATATCCTTACCTACAAAATCAATATTCCCATTTAGTGGTCCATGGGCAAATATCTTAACCTTATCATTTATATTTTGAGGGAGTTTTATATTTACTGAAAAGTAGTCAATAGGGGTGGAATTTTCAGCCCCTAAAAATTTGTAATATAGTTCTCCAGTATCATTGTATAAAATAGCTACATCTTTTATCGTATATTTAATTCTAAAGGTTTTTTCTTCATCTTCTGAAGGACAATAGATTTTTATAACTTTTCCATTTTCTCCTCCAAGTATTTCAAATATTTTTTTATCTCCGTTTTCACCGTTTTTAGTTTTTGTATATGCTACTTCTTTTTCGCCAATTATTTCTGATATTTGAGTATTTTCTATTCCACCGGTACCTTTAAGGGATATTTCTCTATAAATTCCATTGAATTCACCTGAAAAATTATATGTAATATCTTCTTCTACATACAAATCTCCATTTTCTAAAAGCTTGGATTCAACTAACCATCTATTTACGGCTAAATCTCCATCTGCACTTGCTTCTAATGGAAGAGAACTAAAAACAATTAAAGCTAGAAAAAGCATCAATATGTATCTTTTTTTCATACAGTTCACTCCTTTCAATTTATTATATCAATCATATACCATTTTAGATGTTTGAGTAAATAGTTATAGAAAAAGAAAATACTTAAAGGAAAATAAAAAGAATTAGAGAATATATAATTAAGGGATGTGATAGGATGAAAGATAAAATACTTATATTGTTGAAAGAAAACAGAGATGGATTTATTTCTGGAGAAAAGATAAGTGATAAATTTGGCGTGAGCAGATCGGCTATTTGGAAATATATGAATACTCTAAAGGAAGAAGGCTATGAAATAGAATCCATACCTAGAAAGGGGTATAGACTTATTTCTTCTCCAGATACACTTACTTATGGGGAGGTAGAAGAATATTTAGAAACTAAATTTATAGGAAGAAAAATATATTATTTTGACACTATAGATTCTACAAATATAAAAGCTAAAGAATTAGCTTACAAAGAAGATGAAGGTACATTGGTCATAGCAGAAGAACAAACATTAGGCAGGGGGAGATTAGGTAGAACTTGGATTTCTCCTAAGAAAAAAGGCATATGGATGTCCATCATATTGAAGCCTAGCATAGATCCTATGAAAGTAGCAAAGATAACTCAAATAGGTGCAGCGGCAATAGCGTTAGCCCTTGAAGATTTAGGCATAGAAGCATTTATAAAATGGCCAAATGACATTGTCATGAATGGGAAAAAGGTATGTGGAATACTTACTGAAATGAGTTGTGAATTAAATATGATAAATTATGTAATAATGGGTGTAGGTATAAACGTGAACTTAGGCAGTGAGGATTTTTCTGGAGAAGTTTCAAATGTAGGTACATCTCTCAAAATACAATCAGGAAAAGTGATAGATAGAAAAAAATTGTTGGGGCTTTTTCTAAATAGATTTGAAGAACTATATATACCTTTTGTGGGAAAAGATGATTTTTTTGAAACACTTAAAGTATGCAGAGAAAAGTCCATACTCATAGGAAAAGAAGTCCGAATCATAAGGGGCAAAGATGAAGAAAAGGGAAAAGTACTTGGCATAAATGATGATGGAGAATTGATAATAGACTATGGAAATGGCAAAATAGAGAATGTATTGTCAGGCGAAGTATCAGTAAGGGGATTATATGGATATGTATAAGGGAAAAAGGGAGAGCAACACTCTCCCAATTATGCAAAAATCTCAATACATCTATCAAGTATTCCATTTAAATATGCTAATAGTATTCCATAGTTTGTCATTGGAACATTATTTTCTTTACATATTTTGATTCTACTTTCAATTTCTTTTCTATTAACCATACAACCGCCACAGTGTATGACAAGGCTATATTTACTTAAATCTTCATTAAAATTGTACCCTGTTTTAAAGTCAAAATTAAAATTTTTTCCAGTTTTCTTTTGAAGTAGTGTAGGTATTTTGACTCTTCCAATATCTTCATGAGATGTGTTGTGAGTACAGTTTTCAGCTATTAGTATATTTGCCCCATCTTTTAAAGATTTTATTGCATTTGTTCCATGAACAAAATCTTTTAAATCTCCCTTGTGCTTTGCAAAGAGAATAGAAAAGGAAGTGAGTGGGATATTTTTTGGTACGATTTTATCTACTTTCTTAAATATTTGGGAATCAGTTATAACTAAATTTATATCATTTAAGTCCTCCAATGCACTTTTAAGTTCTATATCTCTCACTACATAAGATTTGATACCATTGTCAAGACAATCCCTTAAAATTTGTACTTGAGGAAGAATGAGCCTTCCCTTTGGAGCTTCCTTGTCAATGGGAATTACAAGTACAACTTTTCCACCATATGGAATTAAATCTCCCACAATAGGAAAGTCTTCTTCTGTATCTTGAATTTTTTCAATAATTACAGTTTTAAGCTTTTCAATGCTTTCGTTGGAAACGGTTGATATTAAAACAGCCTCAGGGAACTTTTTACTTATGTCATCAATTTGTTCTTTAGAAAGAAGATCTATTTTATTTATCACAAGAATATAGGGAATATTGTACTTTTTGAACATCAACTCCATATCCAAAAAAGATTCTTCGTCGATATTTTCTCCATCCATTACATGTAGGGCTATATTCGTACGTCTTGCTGTATCCAAACTTTTCTGTGCCCTCAAATGGCCTAGTTCTCCTTCATCATCAATTCCTGCAGTATCAATAAAAAGCACTGGTCCTACTGGATTTAATTCCATGGCTTTTTTTACTGGATCTGTGGTAGTACCTTTAAAGGGGCTGACAATGGAGACTTCTTGCCCTACAATTGCATTTAAAATGGAAGATTTTCCTGCATTTCTTTTTCCATATATAGATATAGTTGTTCTATTTGAATTTGGAGTATTATAGATAGACATCCCTTTTACCTTCCTCTATGATTTTCAACTTTTCTTCAATGATTTTTCTTCTATTTGGTTCAATTTTATCTAATTCTTTGGATATGATTTTTTCTCCTCGTTTTCTAGTTTCTTCTGAAGCATAGTCTATTAGGTATTCTTTAAAGGTAAATATTCCATTGGCTTCACAGAAATTTTGTATTTCCCCTGGTTTGGCTTTGCACATGAATTCTTCTCCAGTTCTTCCTGAACGATAGCAAGCAGTACAGAAGGAAGTCAAAAACCCTAAGTCGCACATTTGTCCAATGACTTCATCTAGAGAACGCATATCTCCTAATTGGAATTGTTCTTTATCTGGTATATAATCATCTTTTGTATATCCACCTATACCTATTCTTGAACCTGCATCTATTTGAGATACCCCAAGAGGAATTACTTGTTTTCTTACTTCGGGGTTTTCCCTTGCAGTCAAAATCATTCCAGTATAAGGAACAGATAGACGAAGTATAGCTACGATTCTTCTGAAATCATCATCTGAAACCTTATATTTAGTTTGGTCATAAAATTCAGTATCTATGGCTGGTTCTATTCTTGGAAAAGAAATAGTGTGAGGACCCACTCCAAAAGTTTCTTCTAAATGTATAGCATGATATAATAGTCCCATGACTTCGTATTTCCAATCATAAAGTCCAAACAATGCACCTATTCCCACATCATCTATTCCGCCCTTCATGGCCCTATCTAAACCATATAATCTGTAGTTGTAGTCGCTTTTCATATCTCCTTCAGGATGAAGTTTTTTATATGTTTCATAATGATATGTTTCTTGGAATATTTGGAATGTTCCTATTCCTGCTTCCTTAAGTTTTTTATATCCTTCTACTTCCATAGGGGCAGCATTTATATTTACTCTTCGAATTTCCCCCTTTCCGTTTTTTGTATCATAGACAGTTTTCATAGTTTCAGCTATAAAATCAGCATCATAATATGGATGTTCTCCATATACTAAAATAAGTCTCTTGTGTCCTTTACTTTCAAGAATTTTTACTTGTTCTTCAAGTTCTTCATGAGTCAAAGTTTTTCTAACTATGGCTTTATTGCTTCTTCTAAATCCACAGTAGAGACAATTGTTTATACACTTGTTTCCTATATAAAGGGGTGCGAAGAATACTATTCTGTTTCCATATATTTCTTGTTTAAGGGTTCTCGCAGCTTTAAATATCTCTTCTAAAAGTTCCTCATCTTCTACTTGTAAAAGTTTAGCTGTTTCTTCAGGTTCAAGACGAGTTTTACCTAAAGATTTAGCTATGATTTTTCTTATTTCGGATTTAGAAGCTCCTTTGCCACTTTCAAGGAGTTCACAAATTTTTTTATCATTGATAAAACTATTTTCCATCTTCATTCCTCCTAAAATTTATATTGTCTCCTCTTCCCATATCTATAACAAAACCAACATTTTTAGCCTTTTCTTCAATGGTTTTCAACTCATGGGCATCTCTTGTTTCTTTGTTCTTATATATCTCATATTTTTTTCTCACATATATAGGTGAGAGATTGAGCATGACTACATTTCCTCCAGCCATCAGTCCACGTTCCAGTCCATCCTCACAAATAGTATTTAAAGCAGTAGTTATAGGGATTAATGCAGTTGGAAGAAGAAGTCTTGTGAGGGAGAGCATCACAATAGTTTTTTCTGCGGATCCAACTTTTTCATCTTTTAGTGGAGTATCAGGATGAGGAATCAGTGGACCTATTCCTACCATGGCGGGGGCTAAATTTTTTAAAAATATAAGATTTTCAGCTAGTATTTCATTGTTTTCACCAGGCAGTCCTACAAGAAATCCTGCTCCCTCTTGATATCCTATTTTTTTAAGATTGTACAGGCAGTTTTTTCTATTTTCAAAATTCATTCCAGGATGAAGTTCATTATACAATTGGACATTTGCTACTTCGTGTCTAAGTAAAAATCTATCTGCTCCAGCTCTATGAAATCTATCATAACTTTCATAGCTTCTTTCTCCAATGGAAAGAGTGACTGCTACATCTGGAAATTGTTTTTTTATTTTAAGTATCAAACTTTCAAATATGTCATCAGTGAAATATAAATCTTCTCCTCCTTGCAATACAAAAGTTTTATATCCTATTTTGTATCCTTCTTCAAGGGAGAGAAGTATTTCTTCTTCACTGAGCCTGTATCTATCTACATTCTTGTTATCACGTCTAATGCCACAGTACATACAATTGTTTTTGCAGTGATTGGAGTATTCTAGAAGTCCTCTTATAAATACTTTGTTTCCATAAATTTTGATTGTAGTGTCTCTTGCCAATTGGAATAAATAATTTTGTAGAGATTTATCTAAATTGTTTAGAATATAGATGAGTTGATCTTTAGACAGGGAGTTGGTTTTGTATAATTTGTCTAATACTTTTTTCATCAATCAAGCTCCTTTTTAGATATAGAAGTTTTTACGGTGATATTGTTTAGATTTCCTAATTTTCCTGTCAGGCTATTTATTTCATCAATAGTTCCTACAACAGTTATGGATATGACTGAAATATTTTCCTCATCAAAAGGTATGCCCATTCTTCCTTTTATGAGGGATTTGTATTCTGAAACGATTTTGTTGAATTCATATTGAGATTTTTCTGGGCTCTCCAATATGGCACTGATGATTGCGATTCTTTTTTTCAAGAAATTTCCTCCTTTCTAAACAAAAAAACTTCCTCTGAAAGGAAGTTGGTAGCAAAATAAAACCAATTCCCTTTCAGGATAGAATATTCTATTCCTGTCAGGTATTAGAAGTATTGTACATCCAAAAATTTAAGGTAAGCCCTCAAAAAATTTGGATGAAAGTTCAGTTTGATAATATCTTAACAATAATATTATGAAAAGTCAATCTTATGAGAAAATATTACAAAGATTTCTTATAAGTCTAGGAAATTATACCTATTTTGTCTAAAATGATAGAAATTATGGACAAAATCTATAATACCTGTTGCAGTTTATAAAAATTTCTGATAATATTGCTATGTTATACATAGTATATTTTACCATAAAATATTCTGATTGTATACACTGTAGAAATTGTGGGTGATATTTTGGCATATAAATATATGAAATTATCTGAATGTAGCAACGGAGAAATATTGAGTGAAAATTTATATGATTTAGAAGGAAGTATTTTGGCTTCTAAAAACTCAACTATAAATCCATATATTGCTGAGAGGTTGGAAGAATATAAGGTGGATAAGGTTCCTGTATATATTTCTAAAGAAGAATTGTCTGGAAGGCAAAAAAGAGACTTTAGGGGATTATACAAGGAAAGTGTCATAACGCTTAAAAGCATTATGAACAATTTAGCCATAGGAAAAATTGTAGCTCCTAAAAAAATAAGAGAAATTTCTGATACTCTATACGCATATATAGATAAGGTTGGTATCTCAATAGAACATATTTTTGAAATAAAAGCTAAAGACAAATATACCTACAATCATTCTATGAATGTAGCACTGTATGCTCTTTTGATTGGGGAATGGTTAGGATGTAGTGAAGAAGAAAAAAAGAACATAATAAAAGCGGGACTTCTACATGATATAGGAAAATCTAGAATACCTTTAGAAATATTAAATAAAAAAGGGAAACTTACAAAAGAAGAATTTGATATAGTTAAAACTCATACCATCATTGGATATAAAATGTCTAAGGATATTTTGAGTATAGATGAGAATGTAAGACAAGCTATTCTTTCTCATCACGAAAGAGTAGATGGGAGTGGGTATCCTCAAGGACTTAAAGGTGATGAAATAAACAGCTATGCTAAGATATTAGCTATTGCTGATGTATATGATGCACTGATATCTAAAAGGGTATACAAGGAAAAGAGCACTCCTTTTGAGGCTGTGGAAGAATTGAAAAGAATAGGAGCATACTCTTTTGATGTCAATATACTTAAAGTATTTTTTGATAATATAGTTAACTATTATTTAGGTTCTAAGGTCAAAATAAGTGATGGACATATAGGAGAAATAGTATTTATTCCTCCTAACAATATTACTTGTCCAGTTGTAAAGTTGGGTAACACCTATGTGGATTTAGCTAAAGAAGAAGAGTTAAAAATACTTGAAATGGTAGGGTAGTGTAAAATCAATTTTTACAAAATTTTGGAACTACCTTTGTTGCTACATATGTGGCTACAAAACATTTAATTAAATCTCCAGGCAAAAATATAATGCAACCAGTTTTTAGTGCTGTGGCAAAAGAAATTTCTTTTAACAGCACTTTATTTAATATCAAATACATATAGGGAACACCAAAAGCATAAATAACAGCTGTGCCTGCCAATGCAGCTAAAAACATTTTCTTAAAGTTAACTTTCTTTTCAGCATTTCCTATGATTCCAACTATGTATGCTGCAAATATAAATCCTATCAAGAATCCAAAAGAGGGACTAAAAACTGTCTGTGGTCCTCCTGAAAATCCTGCAAATATTCTTATTCCGCAAAGTCCTAATATCACATATACTAGTTGAGACAAGCTACCAAGTTTAGGTCCCAATATAAGTCCAGATAAAATAGTAAAAAGGGTTTGAAGAGTAATAGGAACATTTCCTAATGGAATACTTAAAAAAGCTCCTATAGCTGTCAATGCTGTGAATAATGATACCAATACCATGTCTTTTGTACTGATTTTCATAAAAAAGCCTCCTTAAATTAAAATGTTAACTAAATATAAAATCAAGTTTACAATATAAATATACTTGATTGTCTACACATTGTCAACTAGAATCATAAAACGGTTGACAATAATATGACCTTTGATTATTTTTTAAAAATGACTTGACAAGAATATTAGCTGTGTATATACTGCTTATATAGAATATAAACAGTATATACACAGCTAAATTAGAATGGGGAGATGAAAATGAAAATACTTATTTCAAATTCCTCAAATGAGCCCATATATGAGCAGATATCTAGCCAGATAAAATCTATGATACTTAAGGGAGAACTTATAGAAGGGGAGATGCTTCCTTCTATAAGGGGACTTGCTAGGGATCTTCAAATAAGTGTCATTACCACAAAGAGGGCTTATGATGAATTGGAGAGGGAAGGCTTTATTGAATCAGTTCAGGGGAAGGGGTCCTATGTTGCTGGTCAAAACAAGGAACTTATGAGAGAGATGAAATTAAAGATTATAGAAGAACAATTGCAAGAAGTAGTTAAGGAATGCAATGTATTGGGACTTTCCTATCAAGAAGTAATTGAAATGCTAAGAATTTTGTTTGAGGAGGTTTAATCATGGACTATATTTTGGAAGTTAATAATTTGAGAAAAGAGTTTAAAAAATTTACATTAAAAGATATAAGTTTCAAATTAGAACCGGGATATATCATGGGATTTATAGGGCCAAATGGGGCTGGAAAAAGCACTACTATTAAATTAATAATGAATTTGCTTAAATTAGATGGAGGGGAAATAAAGGTATTTGGATTAGACCATAAAAAACATGAAAAAGAAATAAAAGACAGGATTGGTTTTGTATATGACGAGAATTATTATTATGAGGATTTGACTATAAAGCAGATGAAAAATATAGTGGCAAGTTTTTATTCTAAATGGGATGATGCTACTTTTAATGACTATATTGAACAATTTGATTTGGATCCAAAATCTAAAATAAAGACTCTTTCTAAGGGGATGAAGATGAAATTTTCCTTAGCTGTAGCTCTTTCTCACAATGCGGATTTGATCATAATGGATGAGCCTACATCTGGGTTAGATCCAGTATTTAGAAGAGAGATACTAGATATACTTTACAATGTCATACAAGATGAAACCAAAAGTATATTTTTCTCAACTCATATAACTACGGATTTAGAGAAAATAGCAGATTATATTACCTTTATCAATAAAGGAAGTATTGTTTTTTCAGAAACTAAAGATGAAGTACTTGAAAATTATAGTGTGGTTAAAGGAGGAACAGACCTTCTTGATAGAGATACAAAAAAAGAATTTATAGGTCTTAAGGAAACCAATGTAGGATTTGAAGGATTGACGAATAATAAAGATGAGGTGAAAAGACTTTTTGGAGAACAGGTTCTAATAGAAAGAGCAACTCTTGAAGATATAATGTTTTATACAGTAAGGGGGTAAGGCAATGATAGGGATGTTGAAAAGAGATTTAACTTTTATGATTGCAGATAAAAAAAATAGATTATTTTTTCTATTATATATACCTTTTTTACTTTTTATAGTAGAATCCGATGACCCAAAGTGGCCATACGGTATAATATTGTATACTTATACCTATCTTATGGCTATAACACCATTTAGCTATGATGTTACGCACAAAACTAGTTATATGATAAATTCTCTACCTATTAGTAGAAAGGGAATTGTTCTACAAAAGTATTTGTTAACATTTGTATATTTTCTAATAACAATTGTGTATTCTGGGGTCTATTTGTGGATAATTAATATTTTGAGAATAAAAACTGTGGATTATTTTAATTTAGAAATGATAAAAACAGTAATACCTGTAATACTTATTTCTACATCATTGATATATCCAGCATATTTTAGATTTGAACCTAAATTAGCTCAAGTAGTTCATATGATAATTTTTATGTCTTCATTTATTGCTATGATAAATGTTGCTAACTTAGGGGAGAAAGCTATGATAAATTATATAAATCTTCCTACTATTAGTAATTATATTTTGCCCATATCTATTGTCTTATATCTACTGTCATTACTATTATCTATGAAACTTTATGAAACAAGAGACTTATAAAACTGGGAGACAGGGGATACAAAAAGGAGACAGAGGTGATATTATGTTTAATTTGGTTAAGAAGGATTTAAAATTATCTACTAAAATAAATATTTTTGGAGTAGCTTATGCAATGTTTATTTCTGCAATGGGAATGAATTTACCTGTTGATTTACCTGTAAATATAATGTATATACTAGGAATCATTAATTTTGTATTTGTTTCTGTAATTTATTCTATCGGATATGATGACAAGAACAAAAGTGAAGTAGTTTTAAACAGTTTTCCAATTGATAGAAAGGATATTGTAATAGGTAAATATGTGACTCTTTTAATATTTATATTTGTTAGTTGCATTTTTGTATTTTTATTGACAAATATAATTAAAGGATTAGGAGTAAAACCAGATGGTAGGCCTGCGGATATATGGGATGTTGTAGCAGCTATGAGTTTATTGCTAGTATTTTATTCTATATATTATCCACTATATTTTAAATTAGGTGATTTGAGAATGTTTAATTCAATACTATGGATGTTAGTGTTTGTTGGGCCAACTATCTTAGGCAAAATAGGAAGAAAATTAGAATCAAAAGGTCTATTAAAAGGAATGGCAAGTTTAAATATAAGGCAAATAACTTTATTTGCATTTATATTTTCTATACTAATATACTATATTTCACTTCAAATATCTAAAAAAATATATATGACAAGGGAGTTTTAATGATAAAAAGGGCTAAATAGCCCTTTTTATATTCAACATTTTTCCTTTTTCATAGTACTTTTCCATAAGTTTTTTTGGTACAAGACTTCCGCCTGTTGCCCAACAGATATGAGTTGCATTTTCTAAATGATCTATGCATTCTTTTTCTGATACATATACAGGGCCCATGAATCCTGCCAGGGCAGAAGGTTCTAGATAAATTTGTTCTTCATCTAAAAGAGCTTGCAACAATTTATACAGCCTTTCATCATCAATAGTATACTCTCCAGCCAATAGCTTTTCCATAGTTTTTCCTACAAAACTTGAAGGCCTTCCTACAGCTAAGCCATCAGCTTCAGTTTTGTTGTCTATTCCAAAATCTTGTACGCAGATTTCACTATGTAGTCCAGTTACAAGTCCAAGTAACATTGATGGGGAATGAGTTGGTTCAGCAAAAAAGCAGTGTACATTGTCACCGTATACCAATTTTAGTCCATATGCAACTCCACCAGGGCCTCCACCTACTCCACAAGGAAGATATACAATTAGAGGATGTTTTTCATCTACCAATATATTCGCCTCTTCTAACTGCTTTTTAAGTCTAAAGGCTGCTACGGCATATCCCATAAATAAATCCTTTGAATTTTCATCATCAATAAAATAGCTTTTAGGATTCATGTGTGATAGTTTTCTTCCCTCTTCTACTGCCTTTGAGTAGTCAGAAGCATATTCAATTACTTCAACACCTTTGCTTCGCAAAAGGCCCTTTTTCCACTCTTTTGCATCCCTAGACATATGAACCTTCACTTTAAATCCTAATTTTGCACTCATGATACCAATGCTAATTCCCAAATTTCCTGTACTTCCAACTTGAATAGTATAATTACTATAAAAATCTCTAAATCTATCACTATTGATAATTGAATAATCATCTTCTATAGATAGCATATCTTTTTCTATAGCTAGTGTTTCAGCATGTTTAAGTACTTCATAGATTCCTCCTCTAGCCTTTATGGAACCAGCTATGGGCAAATTGCTGTCAAGTTTAACTAAAAGCTCTCCTGAAATTTTTTTATCTAAATCACTTTCCATCCGTTTTTTCATATTTGGTATTTTAGCTATGGGAGATTCTATGATACCATCAGATGAAGCTGTTTCGGGGAATGCACTTTTTATATATGGGGCAAATCTATTTAGCCTTTTTTCTGCATCTAATACATCTTCTTTTGAAACTTCGAGGCTATCTTTTACATTATCAAAGCTCTCATACTTAGGGTTTATCCAGAAGACTTCCTTTAGGGTTTTTATATTATTTAAAATGGACAAATGAATACACCTCGTTTCTTACTTATATATATATATATTAGCACAAAAAAACTGTACTGGTGAAGTACAGTTTTTTCATATGAACAATTGCATATCTGATTCTATGGCATCTTTTAAATATTCTTCTGCAGTGATTATTTTTACTTCTGGCAGAAGTTCTTCTTTACTAAATCCCATGACTTCTACTGACAACTTGCATCCATACATATTTACACCTTTGTTTATAGCACCCTGCAAAAATTTGTCTAGAGAAGGAGTGTCATTTTCATTCATCATACTTTTAAGCATTTTTTTGCCTATACCGCCCATATTCATCTTAGACAATGGAAGATATTCTATGCCTCTTGGAGTGAAATTGGCAAACATCTTTTCATAGGAAGTTTTGTCTTCATCGGTCATTTTGTTTGGATCCCTCACAAGACAAAGTCCCCAAAAGGCAAAAAACATAGTTACATCCATATTCATTTCTTTAGCTGTATTGGCAAGAATGAGAGCAGCTAGCGCTTTGTCATATTCTCCACTAAACATGAGTATATTCATTTTTTTCCCCATAAAAAAACCTCCTTTTTCAATAGTTTTAGAAAAAGGAGGGATTTCTATACTTATTTAAATAATATTCTCTATTCATTACAATATTTTTAAGCAATTCAAGGAATATATTTATTTCTATATAATCATTATACAGGCCAAAACTAAGTCTTATCATACCAGGACGAGGCAAATTGGGATTTAGTTTATACTTCTCCATTTCTTCTGAGGATATTTTAAGGAGTTTCTGTACATAGGGTTGAGCGCAAAAGCATCCATTTCTTACAGCAATTCCTCCTTCAAGAGAAAGTATATTTGCTACTATTCCATGATGAATTCCTTCAATATTGAAAGGTATTATAGATACCTTATTTATTACATCCATATCACAATACAAATTTATATTGGGTATTTTAGATAGCTTTTCAAGAGTATAATAAGTAAGTTCTTTTTCGTATATTTCTATATTTTTCATTCCTATAGATTTCAATGTATTTATACTGTTTATAAGTGCTACTACTCCCATTAAATTTGGAGTGCCTGCTTCTTCTTTATATGGAGGGTCATCCCACAAAATAAAGTCACTTGTAACTATTTTTACAGTACCTCCCCCTGAAAATTCTGGAGCACCTTTTGAAAAGGTAGCTTTAGGGGCTATGAGGACTCCAGTGCCAAAGGGGGCATACATTTTATGAGCAGAAAATACAAGATAATCAATATGCTCATTGGAGTTAATTGGTTTCATATCCATAGGATGGTGAGGGACTAGCTGAGCTCCATCTACCAATATCTTTGCTCCATATTTATGAGATATTTTAGCTATTTCATATATTGGATTTACATATCCTGTCACATTTGAAGCTCCAGTGACTGCTACAAGTTTTACTTTTCCACTATGTTTGACTAATTTTTTTTCTAAATCTTCCAATGAAAGTCTTCCTGACTCATCTATATTTACATAGTCAACTTTATATTTATTTCTCCAAGGGAGATCATTGGAGTGATGTTCCATAAATGTAGATAGAACTACATTATCTTTGTTTTCCTCAAGAAGTCTAAAAGAGAGTTTATTTATTCCTTCAGTAGCATTTTTGAGAAATATTACTTCATGGTATTCTGGAGTTCCTCCAACAAAGTCTAAAACTAATCTTCTAGCATTTTCATAGAATTCAGAGGAAATTATAGATTTATAGCCAGATCCTCTATGAACAGAAGAATACCAAGGTGAAAAATTGTTTATACCCTCCATGACTGAATAGAAAGGGGGAGTAGTAGCAGCATTGTCAAAGTTTATATATGGGACTTTTTCTCCATTTGAGAGGGGAACCAACGTGTTTGAACCATAAATTAAATTTTTATACATGAATTATCACCTAAAAATATGATATTTCTATTATTATATTTAAAACATTCGAAAAAGGTTCTATTGCTAGAATTTTAACAAAATTTTAATAATTATGTTTTATTGCTTTTTTGTAATATAATGAAAGTATGAGATATGAAAAGTAAATATATTGATAGGGGGATGCAAATGGATAAGAGTGAAATGAAAAACATGGGTTTTGCTACCAAAGCTGTACATGGAGGGTATCAAAAAAATGAAGTTGGGGCATTGGCTACTCCAATATATCAGACTTCCACATTTATATTTGATTCAGCAGAACAAGGTGGAAGGAGATTTGCATTAGAAGAAGAAGGATATATCTATACAAGACTTGGAAATCCAACAAATACTCAACTTGAAGAAAAAGTAGCATTGCTAGAGAATGGAGAAGCTTGTATGTCTATGGCATCTGGCATAGGAGCTATAACATCTTGCCTCTGGACAATACTTAAAGCAGGAGATCATGTAGTAGCTGCTGAAACTCTTTATGGTTGCACTTTTGCCTATTTGAATCATGGATTGACTAGATATGGAGTAGACGTGACCTTTGTAGACACAACAGATCCTGAAAATGTGAGAAAAGCCATGAGAGACAATACAAGAGTAGTATATCTTGAAACACCAGCAAATCCAACTTTGGGAATTGCAGATATTGAAGCTATTTCAAATATTGCTCATCAAAATGAAAATTGTATGGTTGTAGTAGACAATACTTTCTGTACTCCATATATACAAAGACCATTAGAACTAGGAGCAGATGCAGTAGTTCATTCTGCGACAAAATACTTAAATGGTCATGGAGATGTCATAGCTGGTTTTGTAATAGGTAAGAAAGAATTTATTGATGAAGTGAGATTGTTTGGTGTAAAAGATATGACAGGAGCTTCACTTAGTCCTTTCGATGCATTTTTAATAAACAGAGGGATAAAGACTTTGGAAATCAGAATGGATAGACATTGTGAAAACGCTTCCAAAGTAGCTGAATTTCTTGAAAACCATCCAATGGTTGAAAAAGTTTACTACCCAGGACTCAAAAGTTTTTCACAATATGAATTAGCTAAAAAGCAAATGAAACTTCCAGGAGCAATTATTTCCTTTGAAATAAAAGGTGGAATAGAAGAAGGAAAGAAAGTCATGAACAATGTAAAACTTTGCAATATTGCAGTAAGCTTAGGAGATACGGAAACTTTAATCCAACATCCGGCTAGTATGACTCATTCACCATATACAAAGGAAGAAAGGGAAGCTAGTGGTATAACTGATGGACTCATAAGACTATCAGTTGGATTGGAGACTCCTGAAGATATTATAAATGATTTAAAACAAGCATTAGATAGCATTATGTAAACAGTGGGCTTTGGCCCACTGTTTTATGTTAATAAAATATCATTAATTCACTTACATATATATAAATGGTATAATATAAAAAATAATATACATTAATGGTGGTAGAATGGATAAAAAGAAAAATTTTATTTTAGTAATCATTTTGGTAGGTCTATTGTCACAATTGTATACTGATTTTCAAATATTAAATTTAAAATTTTCACTTTCAGCGGTGGTTTTTTCTGTGTTTTTATATATTTACAGTGAAATAAATCCCATATTGCTAGGGGTTTCATCTGGACTTTCCCTCGGCTTTTTTAGAATGCTATTTTATATCATTGATGGGGGAGCTTTTAAGACAGGTATTTTTGAAATTTTTCCAGAGGTAATTTTTTATGTGACCTATGGTACTATATTTTATATGTTTAAAAAAACGTTTCCAAGGATGTCTACAAGACAGATGTTTTTTATAGTTTTAGGAAGTGATTTTTTAAGCAATATAGTTGAAGTATGCATTCGTATTGGAATCAAGTCTTTTTTGGCAGATTTATATATTATAAAAGACTTGATTGTAGTAGCTATTATAAGGTCTGGAATGGCTATATTTGCAATTATATTGCTTAAATATTATAAAATGTTTCTCATAAAGGAAGAACATGAAGAAAGGTATAAAAAACTTCTTTGGCTAACTTCAAGACTCAATACCGAAATATATAGGATGAGGGAAAGTATAGATTATGTTCAAAGCACTATGTCTGATGCCTATGAACTATTTTTAAAAATTAACAATAATGAAGATAAAGAAAGTTGGGCCAATAGATCCCTTGAGATTTCAAAAAAGACTCACGAAGTACAAAAGGAATATGAACAATTAACTAAGGATATGGAAGAAATCCTTAAAAATAGAATAGATGATAATGGTATGTATTTTCATGAACTAGGACTTATTTTAAAAGAAAATATGGGTTCGGAGATAAACTGCCAAGATAAAAATATTTCCCTTGATTTCAATTTAGGAAAAGATTTTCATACAGAAAAACAGTATTATTTAATGTCAGCTTTGACAAATATTTTTGTGAATTCTATTGATTCCATTGAATATAAAGGCAAGATTGTATTTATTCATAAAGTATCAGATAAAGACCATTTATTTATAATACAAGATAATGGGTGTGGTATAAAAAGAGAAGAAATTGCTCATATATTTTCACCGGGCTATTCTACTAAAATGGATTATAAAACTGGGGAAGTAAACAAAGGACTAGGACTTAGTCTTGCCAAAAGTATAGTTGAAGTTTATTTAAAGGGAGATATGTCTGTTTTTTCAAAGAAAGATGAAGGGACAACCTTTGAAATATCTATTCCAATAGTAGAAATAGAATAAGAAGCTATAATATAGCTTCTTATTTTTCTTTCTCGATCCTATATTGTGACATGATCCCAGCAAAAATATCTGCACTGGAAGGTGGGGTATAGGTTATAGCATTTGCCCCAGCTTCAATAGTCTTTAGTATACTTTCATCTGTAGGTCCTCCTGTAGCTATAATAGGAAGTTCCTTGTAGTCATCTCTTATCTTTCGAACTATTTCTGCAGTTCTTGCTCCTCCAGACACATTTAAAATTCTTGCACCTGCATCTAATTTTCCCTTATAATCATCAAATTCTGATACTATAGTGGCAATAATGGGTATATCTATTCTGTCATACATCTCACTTATGACTTCATTTGTGGTTGGTGCATTGACTACTACTCCATATGCTCCCATCAGTTCAGCTTGAAGAGCTATATCTATAGATCTTCTACCAGTAGTTATTCCACCACCAACTCCTGCAAATACAGGCACAGGTGCTACTTCTAATATTGCTTGAGTAATGGAAAGCTGTGGGGTAAAGGGATACACTGCTATTATAGAATTGGCATTTGTATTTTTTATAATGGCTACATCTGTGGAAAAAAGAAGGGATTTAATACGGGTACCCAATACTTTTATTCCGCTGGCTTTATATATAACTGGTGGTACTTCTATGATTCTGCTTCTTAATTTAGATTTTACTTCAGGAATGTATTTTTCCATTTTTTTACCTCCCATCTCATTTTATTATATATAAATAAATTTATATTCAAATATCAATAATTATAAATACCCTATTTTAATAATTATAACCTATTTTTTGCAATATTTATATAGTATATAGTATAATATATATGGAAAATGATTTACAAAAGGAGGAAGTGTATATGAAAAACTTAGAAGGGCTAAATGCCCTGTGGGAAACAGCAAGAAGTGTCCTGCCTATATCAGCTTTTCTAATATTGTTTCAAGTTTTAGTCCTGAGAAAACCTATAGAAAATGCGAAAAATTTTGTTTTAGGATTCTTGTTGAGCGTCTTCGGCCTTCATTTCTTTTTAAAGGGAGTTTCTATGAGCCTCATTCCATTGGGAAATTCAGTAGGCAAAAATCTCATTGATTTAAAATATAAATGGTCAATAGTAGTATTTTCTTTTATACTAGGATATTTTGCAACTTTGGTAGAGCCGGCTTTAAAAGCATTGGCTTTAGAAGTTGAGGAAATTTCAGTAGGAGCTATTCCTCATACAACTTTAATTCATGCTGTAGCTATAGGATTTGGCGGAGGAATGGCCATAGGCATGTTTAAGATATTGAATAGTATTCCCAATACTAAAATTATCTTACCTATACTTTTAGTCATACTTGTCCTGACTTATTTAGCACCTGATGAATTCGTAGCTATTGCCATGGATTCTGCTAGTTCTACTACAGGACCTGTAAATATACCATTGAACATGGCAGTAGCTATTGGTTTATCCACTATAGTAGAAAATGCAGACCCTCTTTTAAATGGATTTGGTATAATAGGACTGACATCCTTGGGAGCAGTAGTGTCTGTTCTTGTATTAGGAATACTGACAAAGTTTTAAGAAAGGAGCTTAGATATGAAAAATATTCTATGCATTATAGCTATAGTTGAAAGGGGAAAGGCAGATAGGATTGTAGATAAAGCTAAAAAAGTTGGGGCAAAAGGAGCTACAATATTGTATGGCCGTGGAACTGGAGAAAGTGAAATAAATAAATTTTTAAATATTCACATAGAAGCTTCAAAAGAAGTGATACTTGTACTTCATGAAGAAGAAACATATAGACCAGTATTTGATACTATTGTAGAAGCTGGACGACTCAACGATCCAGGAACAGGTATCATATTTACCATTCCAGTTTCTAATCTTGTAGGACTCCATCACAGGGAAAAATAAAGAGTTAACTTCTAGATTTTTAGGGTATAAAAAAATTTGGAGGCGATTGTTTATGTTTAAATGGAAAGATGAATTTAGTGTAAATGTAGAAAAGATTGATGAACAACACAAGGAACTTTTTAATTTGGGGTCAAAATTGTATACTATTGTTTCAGCAAAAGACAATGTAGATAGATATGATGAAATAATGGAAATATTATCTGAACTTAGGAGATATGCTATCTATCATTTTGGTTATGAAGAAGAGCTTATGAAACAATATGGATATGAAAATTATCAAAAACAAAAAATAGAGCATGCGAAATTTATTGAGAAAATCACATCTATAAGTCAAGAAGAAGTAGATGAAAAACAGAAAAAAGTAAGTACGGAACTTATAGCTTTTATAGCAAATTGGATTGAAAATCATATCTTAAAGAGTGATATGGAATATAAAGAGTATTTTAACAGTAAAGGTCTTTATTAAGCTCCATGAATTTGGAGCTTTTATATTTTTTGTATTTATGTTAAAATTTAAGCATAGAAAAACTTGGAGGAGTGAAAAATGAATTCATTTGAATTAAAACTCATTGCCATTATCACTATGCTCATAGATCATATAGGGGCAGTATTGTTTCCAGATGTAGAGTGGCTGAGAATGATAGGCAGACTAGCATTCCCTATATTTGCGTATTTAGTATCTGAAGGATTTTTTAAGACCAGTGATGTAAAAAATTATATGAAGAGACTTTTTATATTTGCCCTGATATCTCAAATACCATTTTATTTAGCTTTCAATGAAAAATATCATCTAAATATATACTTTACATTGTTTTTAGGTTTATATGCTATATACATGTATGAAAAAACCAATAAAAGCTACTATATATGGCTGATGGGATTGATTGGACAAGTTATAGGTGCCGACTATGGAATGTATGGAGTACTCACAATATATATTTTTTATAAATATCATGAAGATTTTAAGGATATAGTCAAATATCAAGTAATATTGAACATAGTATATGCTAGTATAAATATCCTTGGATATGCAGCTTATGGAGGGAAATTAAGCTTACAAAACGTATTACTTGCATCAAATCAAGCTTTGAGTTTAGTATCTTTGCTGCTCATAAAATTATACAATGGAGAACGAGGATATAATTTAAAATATGTATTCTATGTCTTTTATCCAGCACATTTGTCCATACTATATTTAATTGATAAATTTAGATAATTAACTGCCATAGGTATGGCAGTTTTTGACTATCTAGAAAGGAGTAAAATTATGAGAAAGGAATATATAGAATATATAGCCGGACTTCCTATAAATATAGCTTTTGCCAATATCATGGAATATCCTATTCATTGGCATGATTCCATAGAAATATTGTTTGTACTCAAAGGAACTATTGATTTGAAAATGGAAACAGAAATATATACTGTAGAAGAAAGAGAAATTGAAATTGTAAATTCAAATGAAGTTCATAGCATAAAAAGCAAAGATAAAGACAATAGAGTTCTCATATTTAACATAGATCCAAATTTTTTTGAAAAATATTATGAAGATGCAAAGGATGTGTTTTTTTATACAAATTCATCAATAGAGGGAATACAAGAAGAAGAAAATTATTATATTTTGAGAAAATATTTATCTATACTATTGTGTGAAATAGTACAAAAACATGATGATTATGAAGATATTTTAGAAGAAAACCTTTTGGACATGATGTTTCATTTATTAAACAATTTCCATTATCTATTTTACGAAGAAGAAAGCTTAAGGGAAGATGAAGTTCAACTTGAAAGATATCATAGGATTGTCAAATACATAAGCAACAATTATATGAATAAAGTAAGTTTGCAAGATATAGCAAAAAAAGAATTTTTGAGTTCTCAATATCTTTCATATAAAATAAAGAATACCTTTGGGCGAAATTTTAATGACTTTTTAAATCTTATAAGGGTGGAGGAATCTACAAAACTTCTTTTAGATACAGATAAAACCATATCGGAAATTTCAGAAGAAGTTGGTTTTTCTCATGTAAGATATTACAACAAGCATTTTAAGACCAATTATAAACTTACTCCTATGCAGTATAGAAAAAAATACAAAATGGATAGCGAAAAATTGGAGAAGATGAAAAAGATTAACTTCTATGATTTAGAAGAGGCCCTTTCTATAGTCAGCCACTATCTAGAGGACTATGATAGATTTAACTATGAAAGTAAGACTATTAGATTGGACATTGATTTATCTGAAGAAGTAGAGCCTTGGGATATTGAGACAAATAATATAATAGATTTAGGTCAAGCTAAAAATTTGTTGAAAGAAGAAAATAAAAGACTTATAGAAGAAATTCAAGAAGACATAGGGTTTAAATATGCACTGTTGCATGATATATTCGAAGAATGCCTAGATGCATATTTGAAAGACAAATCAGGACTTATAAACTGGAGAGAAATTGAAAGAGGTATTAGCTTTCTAATGAAAGAAGAGCTTGTTCCCATCATAGACATAGGAATGAAATATAGTGGTGAAGAAATGTCTTTTGTACTAGAAGAATTTTTTGATTATTTTATGAATTTCTATGGAGAGGATATAGTTTGTAGTTGGAGATATTTTGTCCCATCAGACAATAGTGAAGAGTATATAAAAAAATTAGAAGAGGTTTTAGGTGAAAAATGGGGAAAAGATATGATCATAGAAAGTGGAGCCATCAAGACCTTTCGTGATTTCAATACTGTATATGATACTTCTTATATGATTCCATACATAGTATATAATTTAATTGAGAAAGACAATTTGAACGTATTTAAGGCTATAGATGAAGTAAATTATAGGGTGAAAATGGACAATGAGATTTTTTTTGGAGACAGTGGCCTTGTGACTAACAATTATATAAAAAAGTCTTCATATTATACATGCTTTTTATTGTCCCAATTAGGGAACAATTTAGTTTCTAAAGGAGAAGAATATATAGTCACGGAAAAAGATGGAGATTATCAAATATTGTTGTTTAGCCATAGTGAAAATTTAGATTTTATTCCTACTTATGAAGAAGCTTTTTTAAATAGAGGACTTAAAAATACTATAGAGAGAAAATTTTCAATAAATATAAAAAACATGGAAGATGATTATAAAATAATTAAATACTATATAAACAATAAATGGGGCTGTGCATATGACAAATGGAATTCTATAGGTAGACCAAAGAGAGTAGATGAAGAAGAATTGGAAATTTTAAAGGATTCTAGCAAACCTAAAATTTTGTTGTCTTATGGCAAAAAAAGTGCTGTACACAATATAGTAGCTACTGTTGAGGAATACGGTGGAACTTTGATAATATTAAAAAAAGTACACAAATAGCGAAAATAAAGAACTTTCTTATGAATTGGAAATTTTGTACATTTTGTATTAACCTAAATAAGTACCCCATATTAGGTATCTAAGTGAATGAAACAGAAGCTAAAAAATGTTAATATGATATATAGGTTCATATTGACAGGAGGTTTTTTTTATGGGGTAGACGACAGTATATTTGAGAAAGGTAATGTAGGAAAACTTTTGATGAAATTTTCCATTCCAGCTATAATCTCCTTACTAGTATCTGAGCTGTACAATATGGTGGATACTGTTTTTGTAGGGAGAGTTATAGGTGGAAATGGGATAGGAGCACTAGTAGTTGTGTTTCCAATTCAAAGAATAATAGTCGCTATAAGTATGATGATAGCTATAGGTTCTTCTACTGCAATTGCAAGAAGTAGCGGAGAAAAAGATTATAAAAATGTACAGAAAATCATAAAAAATTCTATTAGTTTGACTTTTTCTAGTATGATTCCTTTAACTATTTTAATCTTTATATTTAAAGATAGCATATTGAAAAGTTTGGGAGCAAGTAATCAAATATTACCTTATGCTCATGAATATTTATCTATAATAGTTTTTGGAAGCATATTTCAATCTTTAACTATATCTATAGGATATATGATGATGGCCTTAGGAAATAGAAAGGTAGCATTACAAAGTACTATGACAGGAGCTATTTGCAATGCTATTGTAGATTTTATCTTTGTAGTACTTTTAGATTTTGGGGTAAAGGGTGCAGCTATTGCAACAGTTTTGTCTCAAATTGTTTCCTTTATATATGCCTACTATCATTTTGTAGAAGTAAAGAAGAAATTTAAACTATCCTTAGGATTTAAGTTTAATGCTGATATATGGAAAGGTATAACTACCGTTGGATTTTCTGCATTTATAGTTGAAGCAGAAGATGGAATACTTTTAGCAATACTAAACAATCTTCTTCTAAAACATGCAGGAGATATGGGAGTTATAGTTTTAGGTGTTATATCGAAACTATCTATGTTTATGTTTATAAATATGCTTGGAATTAGCTCGGCTATGCAACCTATTGCAGCATATAATCTGGGGGCTGAAAACTATAAAAGACTTAAGGAAGTAGTGAGAAAAACAATTATATATGCTTTACTTACTTCTCTAGGCCTTTGGGCTATAACAATGATATTTACACCTCAATTGATATCTATATTTGTAAAAGATAAAAACATTGTAAAAGAAGCTGTAAAAGCGTTTAGGATAATGGTGTCTGTACTGCCACTCATAAGTTTATATTATGTTTCTATATATTATTTTCAAGCTTTGGGGAAGGCAAAAAAATCTTTTACTGTATCTATACTTAGACAGATAATAATACTTTTGCCAGTATCCATACTGCTTATAGAGGTGTTTGATTTAGGAGCATTAGCTGTTTGGCTATCCTATCCTATAGCAGATTTTACATCAAGTGTGGTAGCTGTATTTCTTATGAGGAAAGAATCTAAGAAATTAGATAAGACCATTAGAAAAGCTGAATTAGAAGCTATTAGTGATAAAGAGTATGAAATGAATTCTTATGAAAAAAATCCAATACAAGATGATATGATATAAAATGTCCTAAATTTGGGACAGTTTTTTTATACTTTTTACTTGCAAAAGTGTAATGAAGATGCTACTATAGATATGGATACAGTTTAAAGGAAAAAGAAAATCGTACCCATACAATACATACGGTAAAGGAGCTGATAGCTATGAAAGATGAAAAATTGAAACTAATGACAAGGTATGCTGTCATGATCGCCCTTACTACAGTCATGACTATGGTAGTGCATATACCTACACCAGCTACAAAGGGATATTTGAATCTTGGAGATATGGTAGTATTTTTAGCTGCAATTATATTTGGGAAAAGCGGTGGATTTGTTGTAGGAGGATTGGGTTCAGCCCTTGCAGATATACTTTTAGGATATACTCATTATTCACCTATTACCTTTGTAGTAAAGGGTCTTGAAGGTTTCTTTGCAGGAGCACTTTTAGAAACTAAAATAGGTCAAAAGGCACCTATCGTACCAACTGCTATTGGAGGAGTATGGATGGCCTTTGGATATTATATAGCAGAGATATTTATGTATGGAAGAGAAGCAGCTTTAGCTGGTGTACCAGGAAATATTGTACAAGGCCTACTTGGAGCAGTAGTAGCAGTAGTTTTGAGTGTAGCACTTAAAAAAACAAAAGTTTTTAATTCATAAAAAGACCTTGGGTTTAACCCAAGGTCTTTTACAATTACTTAAAAAGCCCAGTTGCCGTTTTTAAATACTTGGAACTTTTCTTTACTTTCAGTTTCTCCAACTATATCTAAATCCTTTGCTCCTACCATGAAATCTACATGGACAAGAGATGTGTTTACACCATGAGCTTCTTTTTCTTTTTCATTCATATCATTTCCACCTTCGATACAAGTTGGATAAGCCATACCAAAAGCAAGATGACAAGAAGCATTTTCATCAAATAGTGTATTGTAGAATAATATATTTGAATTGGATATTGGAGAATCATATGGAACCAATGCAACTTCTCCTAAATAACGAGATCCTTCATCAGTATCCAATAGATGTTTCAATGTTTCATATCCTTTTTCCGCTTCAAAATCTACTACTTTTCCATCTTTAAAAGTCAATTTAAAATTGTCTATTAGGTTTCCACCATAGTTAAGTGGTTTAGTACTCACAACTAATCCGTTGATTCCAGTTTTTTTAGGCATAGTGAAAACTTCTTCAGTAGGCATATTTGCGACAAAGTATACACCGCCAGTAGTATTTTCTCCACCACCAGCCCATATATGTCCCTTAGGCAATTCTATAGTTAAATCTGTTCCATTGGAAGAAGTGTAATGAAGAGTTTTAAATTTCTTCTCATTTAAGAATTTAACTTTTTCATTTACATTCTCTAAATGTTCTTCCCAAGCTTTCACAGGGTCTTCTTTATCTATTCTTACAGTTTTAAATATAGCTTCCCACAATTTTTCTATAGCATCATCTTCTGATACATCTGGGAATACTTTAGTAGCCCAGTCTTTAGTAGGTATTGAGATTACGCACCAAGAATTTTTGTTTCCCATAGTATATTCTCTAAATTTCTTCATGGCTGTAGAACTTGACTTGTTGCTTGCAGCAATCTTTTCAGGATCTACATCCTTTAGAAGTTCTGGATTTGATGCTGCAATAGATAAAAATCCAGCTCCTTCTTCAGCCATTTGTGCAAAACCATCTGCTTTCCATTTTGGAAACTTTTCAAATACTTCCATAGGCGCATTTATGTATTTCATAAGTAGCAATTCTTCATCGTGCCATTCTACATATACATCACTTGCACCTTCTTCATAAGCACATTTTGCTACAAGCCTGACAAAGTCAGCACATTCAATAGGAGAGTTCACTACAAGCTTTTGACCTTTTTGAATATTGATTCCTACCTTTACTGCAAGGCGTGCATAATTTTCTAACATAGTATTAAAATTGTTCATTCAAATCCCCCCAATAAAATTATCGACAATTATAGTTTATATTAAAAAGCAGCAATTGTAAACGTTTTCTAAATATTTAATATTCTTGTGACTATTTATGAAAAAATGATAATATATCATTAGAACAGAAATAAGGAGAAACTTGATATGAAAAAGGAAATAAAAGTATCTGTAAGAAATTTAGTTGAATTTGTTCTTCGCTCTGGGGACTTAGATACTAGCTTTATGGGTTCAAGCAGAGCAGTTGAAGGTACAAGAGCTCATACAAAAATTCAAAATTCTTATGGAGATGAATACAACAAAGAAGTCACATTAAAACAGTCCTTTCAATATGAAGATTTCAATATAACAGTAGAAGGAAGAGCTGATGGAATATTTAAAGAAAATGAGAAGACAGTTATAGATGAAATAAAAACTACTACTACAGCTTTAGATTCCATAGATGAAGACTACAATGAAATGCACTGGGCTCAAGGAAAATGCTATGCCTATATATACGGGAAATTAAATCATTTAGATGATTTAGACGTAAATCTCACATATTATCATTTGGATACAGAAGAGATGAAAAAATTCAGAAGAAGTTTTTTCATAGAAGAATTGGAAAGTTTCTTCTATTTCCTTATAGATAGATACTTGAAATGGATACGTTTGACTCTAGATTGGACCAATACAAGGGATGATTCTATTAGAAAACTAAATTTTCCCTATGATGTCTATAGGAAAGGACAAAGGGAACTAGCAGTAGCAACTTACAATACTATACTGGACGAAAAAAATCTATTTGTGCAGGCTCCTACAGGAATAGGAAAGACTATATCCACTCTTTTTCCTTCAATCAAATCATTAGGAGAAGGAATTGGGTACAAAATATTCTATCTTACAGCTAAAACCATAACTAGACAGGTAGCTCTAGATTCAATAGAAAATATGAAATCCAAGGGACTCAGAATAAAGACTATAGTTCTTACAGCAAAAGAAAAAATATGTTTAAATGATGAAGTAAACTGTGATCCAAATTGTTGTTCTTATGCCAAAGGGCACTACGATAGAGTAAATGAAGCTATAATGGAGATACTGGAAAACAAAGATATCATCACTAGAGAATTGGTGGAATACTATGCAAAAATGTACAATGTATGTCCCTTTGAATTGTCTCTGGATTTATGTATTTTTGCAGATTGCATAATATGTGACTACAATTATGTATTTGATCCTATGGTTTCTCTAAAAAGATTTTTTCAAGAGGAAAGGGAAGATTTCATATTTCTAGTGGATGAAGCTCACAATTTAGTAGACAGGGCCAGAGATATGTACTCTATAGAAATATATAAAAAACCTTTTTTAGAATACAAAAAATATTTCAAAGAAAGTGAACGTGGGCTTTCCAAAGCTTTTGGGAAAATTAACAGTTTCATGCTGGGGACTAAAAAATGGTACAATGATGAAAACTATTTTGTACGAAAAGAAGGAATAGATGAAATAATTTTGTTGATAGAGAGGCTTATGAAGAAACTGGAGCCTTGGCTTTTGGAGAACAAAGAAGATGAAAAATATAAAGAAATACTAGATGTATATTTTAGTCTCGTAGGATTTGTGAAGATATGGGATATATATGATGAAAAATTTATAACCTATGGAGAAAAAGTAGATGAGGATATAAAATTGAAACTTTTTTGCTTAGATCCATCCCATCTATTGAGTGAGACTTTAAAAAAAGGGAGAAGTGCTGTATTTTTTTCGGCAACCCTCACTCCTCTGGAATATTTTAAAGAAATATTGGGTGGTGCCGAAGAAGATTATACAATGAAAATACCTTCACCTTTTGATGAGAAAAATTTGTCTTTATCCATAGCCGAACATATATCTACTAGATACAAAGATAGGGGAAATAGCTATTTAGATATAGCTAAATATATAGAAACTGTTGCAGAAGGTAAAAAAGGAAATTATTTTGTGTTTTTTCCTTCCTATGTATATATGGAAAAGGTCTATGAAATATTCAAAGAAAGAAATGAAAATATAAATACAATCATTCAGAGCTCATCCATGGAGGAAAGTGAAAAGGAAGATTTTTTGAAAGAATTTCAAGATGACAATAAAACTAGAGTAGCCTTTGCTGTACTTGGAGGAATATTTTCAGAGGGAATAGATTTGACAGGAGATAAACTCATAGGAGCTATAATTGTAGGTGTAGGTCTTCCTCAAATATGTCTTGAGAGAAACATAATTAGAAACTATTTTGATGAAAAAAACAAACTGGGATATGAATATGCATATATGTACCCAGGAATGAACAAAGTACTTCAGGCTGCAGGCAGAGTCATAAGAACAGAAAAAGATAAAGGAGTTGTCCTACTCATAGATGATAGATTTACTACCTATAAATACAAAAAATTATTTCCTAAGGAATGGATGATCTATAAAAAAGCAAGGAATTTGGAAAATCTAAAGAGACGAATAGAAGAGTTTTGGGAATAGAACTGAACTTGAAATCTTAAGGCTGCATATAATATAATGTAAACAAAATGAAAGGGGGATATTATGGAACCGAACAATAGAAACTATTATGATGAAACTAGGGATTATGACGATGTTATGAGTGTAAAAGATTGGTTCACTACAGAACTTATATTGGCTATACCTATTGTCAACATAGTCATGCTCTTTGTTTGGGGCTTTGGTGGGAATGTAAATGAAAACAAGAAGAACTATTGCAGAGCATCTCTTATAATTGGAGTTATAGCATTGGTATTGTACATAATTATTTCTCTAGTCACAGGAGAACCAGTGGATCTGTATTGGCGATAGGGGGATATATAAAAAAGGAAGGCGAAATATCAGAATCAAATTTGACGAAATTGAAGGTAGAACTAAGAAGAATAATTGATTATGACCAAGCCTTTATTATTATTTATAGTTTTAGAACAACTAAGTATTAATTGTTAGAAATAATTTGTCGTCGACCTATAATGGTGCAAAAACCCCTGAAGATCGACGACAAATTATTTTTTGCCTAAATTGAATAATCCCAATAGTTATAAGAAAAAATACTAAATTTATGTAACAAATAAGGCTATTTTTATTACATTGACAAAAATGAGAGAATATAGTAATATCAAGGTGTACAATTGGATTCTAGACTACCTATAAGGAATTGAAACATGTTACATGCAAATACTCTTATTTGACATATTCGACCGATTCTAGACTACCTATAAGGAATTGAAACATATTACATTGCCAACTATTTATTTTCTTATAATAACGATTCTAGACTACCTATAAGGAATTGAAACTTTTT
>NZ_FQXR01000017.1:49055-58255 GCF_900130025.1 Sporanaerobacter acetigenes DSM 13106
TCTATTGATTCTAGACTACCTATAAGGAATCGTTTATGTTATCTAAAAGCAAATCACCATTTTATTTGGAAATTGGATTATCTTAAAATATAATGCTTTCATTGAATCAAAAGAGCTTTTTTTGTGTGAAAAATCATGAGTCTACACTATTTATGGCATAGGCTTTTGAAAATATTAGATATAATTGTATATAATATGAAAAAATAGAAGGATTTTTTGGAAATGTGTAGAAGTATAAAATAGGATGGGAGGGGATGGAAATAAAAGAAACTATAACTTTCATGTCTGAAGAAGAAAAATTAATTTTACCAATTGAATATAATCATATAGTGCAAGCTATGATCTATGAAGTATTAAGTGAAGAAGTGGCTACTTTTCTACATGAAGAAGGATTTGAAAATGGGAAAAGAATATTTAAGATGTTTACTTTTTCAAGACTAATAGGTGAATATTCATTAGATAGAGAAAATGGGAAAATAAAATTTAGAGGTCCAGTGAAGTTGACCATATCTTCTCCTTTTGGCGATTTCTCCAATTCCATAGGTAATGGTTTTTTATCACGTCATATGGTCAGAATGGGAAACAATCATTTGGAAGTAAAAGGAATAGAGGTTGAAAAGGAAAACATCCAAAAAGATGAAATAAAAGTTGAAACATTATCTCCAATAGTTACATATAGTACATTATTCAGAAAGGATGGGAAAAAGTTTACTTATTATTTTAATCCGCAGGAAAAAGAATTCTCACAAATTATTGATAACAATTTAAAAAGCAAGTATAAAGCTTTTTATATAAAAACCGCTCCAGAAGACGAAGTTATTATAAAACCTATTGGATATTCAAAAATGTCAATCGTAAAATATAAGGGTTTTATAATAAAAGGTTATACAGGGAAGTTTTCTATGACTGGTCCTATTCCATTGTTACAGATGGGTCTTGATACTGGCTTGGGTAGCAAAAACAGCCAAGGATTTGGTTGTATAAAAATAATAAATCAATAGGGGAGGTGAAAAGGGTGATAGAAGGAATAGTTCAAATTGGGAAAGCGTTATACAATCCTGATGATCCCATATCTAATTTTATAATAGGAATAGAGCCTACCAGAAAAAACAGGCAATTAAGTATATTAAAAATTAATTTTAATCTTAAACAAGATAAAGTTGAAATTGATGTAAGTGAAGAAATGGACAAGTATACTTCTCAAAAATATACTTTTGTAGGTTCAGCAGATGGTTCAAATTCTGCCCAATGGTATGTATCTAGCACATCAAGTAATTATCATTTGACGGAAACTTTTTATAATTTATCAAGTATTGATTTTGGAGAAGAATTAAATACAAAAATTAAAAAAATATTTAATAGCTACTATGTAGATTTTGGAGATGAGTTGAAACCAAAATATAGATATGCTTTAGATTTGGCTAAATGCGGGGTTTTAAGTACAACCATGGAAGAACTATATGAAGAAATTAAAAGGGAAATAGAGGATGAAAAAGAGTTAGGGAAAAAGTTACTTGAAAAAATTAAAGGTGAATTTGAAGCTTATTTAAACAATGAAAAAGGGATAGATTCAAATGATATAGGACTTTATACTATATTTATTGATGGAGAGCCTTTATCAAATTTCAAAGAATATAAGGATGCTGTCATTGAGTCAAAAAAACCGAAAACCAAATATAGGAAAGAAGTTATGGGAGTTTGCAGCATTTGTGGTAGCAATGAAGATATATCTTCAGATATGACTAAAATGAAGATTAAATATTACACTACCAATCAAGTAATATTTGCTAGCGATTTAAGTTCCAACAATTATTATAAAAATATGCAAATGTGTTCAGATTGTATGTCTAAGTTTTTAGCGGGTGAAAATTATATTTTAAATCAGTTAAAAACTAAATTAGCTTCTTTTGATGTATATATAATTCCACAATTTGTATATGGAGAACCACTTAATGAAGAGGAACTCAATATTGTCACTAAAAATATAATAGACTCGTTCAATACTGTCAAGTCAATGGATGGCATTGAAAATTTGAGAAAAAATATAATAGGTTCTGTAGATTTAAGAGAAAAAGATAGCTATTTTCTTTTGAATTTTATGTTTTTCAAGAGTAGCCAAAAAGCAACTAAAATACAAAGACTTGTCAAAGATATAAATCCATCTATTTTCGAAAAAATTAGTAACGCTTCTATAAGGGCTAAAGAAGATTTTAATTATTTATTAGGAAGAAAATTCAAAGGGACAATTACTCTAAATACAATTTATTATATGACTCCAATAAGGTTAAAAAAGGGTGAAGCGACTCAGTATAGAGATATACTTGAAATCTACGATGCCATATTGACAGGGAAAAGTCTAAATAAAAGACATATAATTAACAACATAATTGAGTGTACTAAAATTATAAAGCTTTCCAAAGAATCTTACAATATAAATCCTGAAAAAGAAGTATTAGAGTTTTTTATGATGAGAGCAAATATGTATATTAAATTTCTTGAATATATGGGTTGCTTAAAGGAGGGGAAAGTTTTGGATGTATCATCATTAAATTTAAGAGATAACGTAAAAAATTATATTGAAAAAATAGGTTATGATGAGCAAGAAACTGCTATGTTTTTGTTGGGTTATCTAATTGGTGAAATAGGTAATGTGCAGTACAAAAAGACTGAAGAAGGAAACAAGCCTATTTTGAATAAATTGAACTTTAACGGTTTAGATGAACAGAAAATTATAAGACTCACAAAAGATGTATTTGATAAGTTAAATCAAGAAAAGATTAGACAATATAATGAAGTAACTTTCTTCGAAATGAAAAGATTATTGGATGCTAATATTGAAAATTGGGATTTAAACAAAGATGAAAGTTTGTTTTATGTTCTTTCAGGGTATTCTTATGCAACTACATTACCAATGTTGAGGGAGGGTGTTTCTAATGACAAATAATGAAATATTGTATCTTTATGATGCTAAATTGACTAATCCAAATGGAGATCCAGATGAGGAAAACAGACCTCGTATGGATTATCAAAGAGATATGAATCTAGTTTCAGATTTAAGATTAAAGAGATATATAAGAGACTATTTAACATATAAGGGACATGATATCTTTGTAAGAAGAGTAGATGATAAACCTGTAACAGCTGACAAGAGGATAAAAGATTTAAAAGACTCATCGGAAGATTGGATATTAGAAAATTTAACTGATGTTAGAATGTTTGGTGCTACCATGACAGTGAAGAAAGATAACAAGACTTTTATAGGGCCTATTCAATTTAATTGGGGATATTCTTTAAACAAAGTAGAGCTTCTTGAGGCAAGTATTACTTCACATTTTTCGGCTAATGAAAAAGCTACTCAAGGAACTATGGGTAAAGACTTTAGGGTTAAATATTCTTTAATTGCTTTTTCAGGAGTAGTTAGTGGGAAAAGAGCAGAAAAGACTAGGCTGAAAGAAGAAGATTTATATTTACTAGACGAGGCAATGAGACATGCTATTCCAAATTTGGCTACAAGAAGTAAAATAGGTCAATATCCGAGATTATATATGAGAGTTGAGTACAATGATAGTGAAACTATATTAGGTGACTACAGAGATTATATAAAATTAGAGGAAAAAGTTCAAAATATACGAGACATAAATGAATGTTACCTAGCAGTAGATGAACTCGTAAATTTACTTGATGGAAATAAAGAAAAGATAAAAAACATATATTATTATGCAGATAAAAATTTACAATTAGTATTAAATAAAGAAGAAGTGAGCTTTGAGGAGGCATTTGAAAATCTGCCATTAACATTAGTTGAGTAAGGTGATGAATATGAAGATGATAATATTTGATTTATACGGGAGGTTTGCACACTTCAGAAAATTTTATACAAACTCTTCTTCACTTTCATATTCTGTTCCTCCGAGGACTACTATTGAAGGAATTATTGCAGCTTTATTGGGATATGAAAGGGATAGCTATTATGATTTATTAGATGTAGATAAATTGAATGTAGCAGTCAGAAAAATTGGAGAATCAAGAAAAGTAATGCAATCTCTTAATTATATAAAGGCAGATAGCCCAGGAAAATTGAATTTTCCTAAAGAACATACTCAAATTCCTTTTGAAATTTTAACAGCAGATAAAAATATAAGGTATAGGTTATATGTAAATCATGAAAACGTAGATGTTTTGAAAGAAATTGAAGAAAGAACTATGCAAAATAGACCAGTATTTCCTCTTTATTTTGGAAGCGCTCCATTTAGTTGCTATATAGAATATGTAGACAAAGCTGAATGGAATTGGAGTACTAGCGATCAATATAAAATTATTTCTTCAGTTATAAATAGTGAGAAAGTTGAAGAAATAGATATAGAGAGTGTAGAGGGTTCTTTACTTAAAGAAAGGATGCCAAGGAGTTTTGGGGAAAATAGAACAATAAAAGAAGTCACGACTTATGTATATGAGGAAAGTGGACAACCTTTGAAGGTTAAGTTTAGTGAAAAGTATTGTGAACTTTCAAATGGTGAAAATATTATATTCTTATAAATTGAAGGTGATACTGTGAAATATTATTCTCATCCAGGTAAGCTATTGATAGACCATTTAATAGAAGTAAGAGACATATCCATAGATAAAGTTCCTATTGAATATAAAAAAGCATATGAAATTATATCTTTGTCTCATGATTTTGGGAAATATACTTCGTATTTTCAAAAATATTTGAATGATAGAGAAAAGTCGGATTTATCTAATCACGGATTTATTTCTGCAGTATTTGGAGCTTATATAGGTCTTCGGAATTTTGGGGAAGGAAATATCCTTCCCTTGATCGTATACAATACTATCTTACATCATCATGGGAATTTGGAGAGCTTTTCGAAGGACCTTCCTAGCAACTTTAAAAAAGTATCCAGAACAAGCTTTTCTATGAATACATTGGAAAAAATAGATATTGGTTATGAACAGATTGAAGATATGAGAAACAATATAGATTTTATAAAACCTGATATGAAGGCATTAGAAATATTAGAAGAGTTTGAAAACTTTATTCAAGAAGATAATGTTATTGAACAAACTTTAACCAAATTAAGGAGAATAGATTTATTAGCTATTAGAAATTTAAAATCCGAAGAAAATTATTTTATTCATCAGGTATTGTATTCTGCATTGATTTCAGCAGATAAAATTAGTGCTTCAAAAATGCCTATACCTTTAGAAATTTATGCTAATTATGATGTATTAGATAATGCTAGAAAAAATAAATTTAAAGGTTCCAAAGAACCTATAGATAATATAAGGACTGAAATATTTGAAAAGGCAATAAGTAATGTTGAAAAGAATTATAATAAATCTAAAATATTTTCTATAACTTCTCCGACTGGGACGGGTAAAACTTTTACAGGATTTTTTTCAGCTTTGAAATTAAGAGAACTGCTTGGAGGTAACAGAAAAATTATATATTCCTTACCTTTTACTTCTATTATAGATCAAAACTATGATGTAATATCAGATATACTCAAATATATGGAAGGGTTTGAAAAGAATTATAGCAGATACATTATAAAACATCACAATCTATCTACTGTTGAATATGAGAGTGAATATAGAGATTATTCTAAAACTGAAGCAGAACTTTTAATAGAAAATTGGTCTAGTGGTATTGTTGTGACGACCTTTGTACAGCTTTTAGAGACGTTGGTAGGTACAAGAAATAGAATGTTAAAGAAATTTATTTCTATGCAAGGTTCGATTATTATTTTAGATGAAATTCAAGCTATTGATATAAAATATTTTGAAATGGTTGATTATATTCTGAAAAAGGCCTGTGAATATTTAGATGTAAGGATTATTATTATGACAGCTACTAAACCTTTAATATTGACTGATTCTTTAGAGCTTTTAGCCGATAATTATGAGTATTTTAAAATGTTTAATAGAACTAGACTTATTCCTAAAATGGATAAAATCACTATAGACGAATTTGTTGAAGAATTTATAGATACATTAGAAGAAAAATCATACATGATAGTTTGCAATACTATTAGTGAATCCTTAAAGATTTATGAAGAGTTGAAATTGTTAGACAGAGATATATATTATTTATCTACTAACATTCTTCCAGTTCATAGAAGGGATAGAATAAATGAAATAAAAGATAAGTTAAATAGAGGAGATAAATTGATTCTTGTATCCACTCAGGTGGTTGAGGCAGGCGTGGATTTGGATTTTGATGCAGTAATAAGGGATATGGGACCAATTGATTCCATTATTCAGTGTGCTGGTAGATGCAATAGAAATATGAAGAATGAAGTAGGGGATGTGTATATATATAATATTATAGACGAAAATGAAAAAACTTTTGGTAGTTATGTTTATGGAAATACTTTAATGAATATTTCTAAAGATGTTTTAGAAATGAAGAAAGAAATTTATGAAGAAGAATATTTTAATTTGATAAACGACTATTTTCAAAATATAAAAGAAAATAAATCTCAACAAGTATCTAAAGAATACATTGAGTCTATTAAAGAAATGGATTTTTCAGAAGGAGAATATTCAATAAATACATTTTCTTTAATCAAAAATAATCCTGGATATATTGACGTGTTCTTTATGTATGATGATTTTGCAGAAAAAGCATATGAAGAATATATGAAGCTGTCATTAATCAATGATTTTAATAAAAAAAGAGAAATATATTTAGAAATACAAAGGTATATAAAAGATTATACGATTTCTATTCCTATTAAGTATTTTAGAAATTTTGTAGCAGAAAGAGGAATGATTTTTTTGCCTAGAGAGGGAATTGAACAATATTATGACAACGAAACAGGATTTAAGAGAGAGGGAAATGATGAATGTATGATATTCTAGAGGTGATTTGTTGGAAAATTTAGGTGACTTAAATGTAAATGGAACTTTAGTGTGGTATTATTTCGTATGTAAAAGAGAAGTATGGTTAATGGCTCACAGTATAGTTCCAGATCAAGATGATGAAAACATAGATTTAGGTAGGTTTATACATGAAAATTCATATGCTAGGGAAAAGAAGGAAATAAAAATAGGAGATGTAAAGGTTGACGTTTTAAATAAGAAAAACGGTTATTTAATGGTAGGAGAAGTTAAAAAAACATCAAAATATTTAGAGAGTGCAAAGATGCAGCTAGCATATTATTTATTGGAATTGAAAAGGCATGGATTAGAAGGAAGCGGAGTACTTATGTTTCCAAAGGAAAGAAAAAGGATAGAGATAAAACTAGATGAAGAATTGATTGAGGAATTAGAAAATTTAGAAAGAGAAATATTTAAAATATGTTATGGTCCATATCCTGAAACACCTAAAAAGATAGATTTTTGTAAAAAGTGTGGGTATAATGAATTTTGTTGGGCTTAAGGGGTGAGACTGTGAAGAAGAACATTTATATTTTTAATGATGGAGAAATAAAAAGAAAAGATAATACTTTTTATTTTGAAACTCCTGAAGGGAAAAAGTATCTACCTATAGAAGACATAAAAGAAATTTATGTCTTTGGTGAAGTAAGTGTAAGTAAAAAGTTTCTTGAATATGTATCTCAAAAAGAAATACTCATGCATTTTTTTAATTATTATGGTTATTATGTAGGAACATATTATCCAAGAGAACACTATAATTCTGGGTATATGATACTTAAACAAGCTGAACATTATTTAGATGAACAAAAAAGAGTAGTTTTAGCAAAAAAATTTGTAGAAGGAAGTGCTAAAAATATTCTCAATGTAATTAGGTACTATAGCAATAGAAATAAAGATTTGGATGAGGTAGAAAATCAAATAGCTCTTCTTATGTATAGTATTGAAAAATGTGAAAATACACAAGAACTTATGGGGATAGAGGGAAATATAAGGGATACTTATTATAAGGGTTTTGATGAAATAATAGACAATGAAGATTTTATATTTGAAGAAAGATCAAGAATGCCACCTAAAAATCATCTCAATTCTCTTATAAGCTTTGGAAATTCTATGATGTATGTTTTAGTACTTTCAGAAATATATAAAACTCATTTAGATCCTCGAATTGGATATCTTCATACAACAAATTTTAGGAAATTCACGCTGAATCTTGACGTAGCTGAAATATTCAAACCAATAATAATAGACAGAATTATATTTAGTTTGATAGGTAAAAAAATGATAAGTATTGAAGATTTTGAAGATGATATGGGAGGAGTACTATTAAAAGAAAGTGGCAGAAAAGTTTTTGTTGAAGAGTTTGATAAAAAATTAAAGACTACGATTAAACATAGAGAACTTGGAAGAAATGTTTCGTATAATAGACTTATAAGGATGGAACTCTACAAGTTACAAAAACATTTTATGGACGAAGAAGAATATTTGCCTTATGTTTCTAGGTGGTAAAGGAGAAGTGTTATGTTTGTAATACTTGTGTATGATATTGGAGAAAAAAGGGTTGCAAAAGTTTTAAAAACTTGTAGAAAATATTTGTATTGGGTACAAAATTCTGTGTTTGAAGGCGAAATATCAGAAGCAAATTTGACAAAGTTGAAAATAGAAGTAGGAAGAATAATTGATTATGAACAAGATTCTATTATTATATATAGTTTTAGAACGACCAAATATTCAAATGTAGAAATAATGGGAATAAAAAAAGGCGGAGAGGATAATTTTTTATAGCACATAGGAAAGCTCTAGTTTTTCTTAATATAAAACTTTCTGAAATGGGTTCCCCAAAAGGCTCTTTTGATTGTTAAGATGTATCCAATGGGAGCTTTTTTTATGGATATTGTTAAAAATAATTTGTCGTCGACCTATAATGGTGCAAAAACCCCTGAAGATCGACGACAAATTATTTTTTGTCTGAATTGAGTAGTTGCAATAGTTATAAGAAAAAATATTAAGTTTACGTAATAAATAAAACTGATTTTATGACATTGACAAAAATGAGAGAATGTAGTAATATCAAGGTGTATAATTAGATTCTAGACTACCTATAAGGAATTGAAACTATTGAGAATTTGATGGATGATATTGCACCAGATTTTCGATTCTAGACTACCTATAAGGAATTGAAACAAATTCCTCTTCCTTCACTACCTAAATATCTTGTACCGATTCTAGACTACCTATAAGGAATTGAAACATGAAAGAATGGGAACAATGCAATTGATGAGGACCCAGATTCTAGACTACCTATAAGGAATTGAAACTCG